>DATACF010000813.1:0-15000 GCA_036259235.1 Longimicrobium sp.
ACCCGCAATCCCTTCCCCACCCGGGAAATCCTTTCCTGACAATCCCCTGCGCGAAAGGACCGCCCCGCGCCCTCGCCGCCGCCGCCGCGCCCCACGCGGGCATCCGCGCGGGTGGCGCCGGAATTGCGGCGGGGCGGGGGACGCCGTCCACCGGGCAGCCACACCCCCGACACACCGCCGGACGCCTTGAATCCGGCGAGGGTGAGCGTATAGTATGTCGCCTTCGTTCACGTCGAAGCGCCGCGCGACCCTTTCGAAACTCCCCGACCCGTGCACGCGACCCCGCGTTCATATGCGCTCCCGCCGCCGCCCCCGTTTGGGGCCATCCCGCAGATGAAGACCGTTTCCCGGAAGGCCGGAGGAGCGCCGCGTCCGCGCGCCCTGCGCACCGCGCGCGGGAGGGCGCCGTGGAGCTGATGGAGCCCCCGCCAGTGAGGCGCGCCGCCGCCGCCGCCGAGGCGCTCCTCGACTGGGCCCCCGCCGGGATCGCCGCCTGCGACGGGGCGCTCGTCTGGACCGCCTGGAACCGCGGGATGGAGCGCCTCACCGGCCTCGCCGCCGACGACGTCGTGGGCCGCAGCGCCCGCGAGACCCCGGCCGCCCTCGCCGGCGCGCTGGCCCCCCTCCTCGAGCGCGCCCTCGCCGGCGAGAGCGTCGACGCCGCCGACCTGGCCCTCCACCCCTCGCCGGGGGGAGGCTCGGCCCACGCCGCCGCCCGCCTCTCGCCGCACCCCGGCGACGGGGGCGTCGTCTGCGTCTTCACCGACGACACCGACCGCCGCCGCGCCGAGGAGGAGACCCGCCGCCTGGCCGCCTTCCCCCGCGAGAGCCCCACCCCGGTGCTGGAGTGCGACCGCGAGGGGCGCGTCCTCTACGCCAACCCCGCCACCGGGCACCTCCTGGCCGAGCTGGGGACGGGGCTCGACGGCTTCCTCCCCCGCAACCACGCCATGCTGGCCCGCTCGGCCTTCGACCAGGCGCTCGTCATGCGCACCGTCGAGGTCGACGTCGACGACCGGGTCTTCTCGTGGACCTACCACCCCCACCCGGGGATGGGGGTCGTCCACCTCTTCGCCGACGACATCACCGCGCGGCGGGCGGTGGAAGACCAGCTCCGCCACGACGCCCTCCACGACGCGCTCACCGGGCTTCCCAACCGGCACCTCTTCATGGAGCGGCTGGCCCGCGCCGTCCTCCAGGAGAGGCGCCGCGACGGCTACCTCTTCGCCGTCCTCTTCCTCGACCTCGACCGCTTCAAGGTCGTCAACGACTCGCTGGGGCACGCCGTCGGCGACGAGCTCCTGACGGCCGTCTCCGGCCGCCTCAAGGGGTGCGTCCGCGAGACCGACACCGTGGCCCGCTTCGGCGGCGACGAGTTCGCCGTCCTCCTCGACGACATCGGCGCCGTCGAGGACGCCCTCCGCGCCGCCGACCGCATCCAGGCGGCGCTGGCCGCCCCCGTCTCCCTCTCGGGGTACGAGGTCTTCACCTCGGCCAGCATCGGGATCGCCCTCTCGGCCACGGCGTACGGCCGCCCCGACCACCTGATGCGCAACGCCGACATGGCGATGTACCGCGCCAAGGCGGCCGGCACCGGGCGGCACGAGCTCTTCGACCGCGCCATGCACGCGCTGGCGCTCACCCGCCTCCAGATGGAGACCGACCTCCGCAAGGGGGTCGAGCGGAGCGAGTTCTCCCTCCACTACCAGCCGGTCGTCAGCCTGCGGACCGGCCGCGTGGCGGGGGTCGAGGCGCTCCTGCGGTGGAACCACCCCGAGCGCGGGTGGATCCCCCCGCACGACTTCGTCCCCGCCGCCGAGGAGACGGGGCTCATCCTCCCCATCGGCCGGCGGGTGGTGGCCGACGCCTGCCGCCAGCTCCGCGAGTGGCAGGGGACGTTCGGGTGGGCGGCCGAGCTGGCGGTCTCCGTCAACCTCTCGGTCAAGCAGTTCTCGCAGGCCGACCTCGTCGACCAGGTCCGCCACGCCCTCGAGGAGTCGGGGGTCGACCCCTCGCTCCTGCGGCTGGAGGTCACCGAGAGCGTCCTGGTCGACAACGTCGACGCGGCCGCCGCCACCCTGGCGCGCCTCAAGGCGCTGGGGACGCGGATCTACATGGACGACTTCGGGACGGGGTACTCGTCGCTCGCCTCCCTCCACCGCCTCCCCATCGACGCCCTCAAGGTCGACCGCTCCTTCGTGGGGCGGATCGGGGGCGGCGACCCGCAGGGGGCGCAGATGGTGCGGACGGTGGCCACCCTGGCCCGCAACCTCGACCTCGCCGTCATCGCCGAGGGGGTCGAGCACGCCGACCAGCTGGAGACGCTCCGCCGGCTGGGGTGCGAGTACGCCCAGGGGTTCCTCTTCTCGCCCCCCGTCGACGCCGCCGGGCTCCAGGCGCTCCTGGAGCGGAACCCGCGCTGGTAGGGGCCGCCGGGAACCGGTTTTCCCGCGCGAGGGGACGTACGGGCCGGGGCGGGCGCCCGGGGGACGCCGCCGCCCACGTTTCCTTTGCGTGGGGGACCGGGGCGGGCCTATCTTTCGCCAAACCTCCGGTTTTTGTCCCGTCGGCGGCGCCCCGCGCGGCCGTACCACCACCTTGATGGCGCTCCCCTCCTCCCCCACCCCCGGCACCTCGCTGAACGAGCGGCTGGCGCGGCTCGTCGAGCGGCACTTCGGCGCATCGGGCGCGCTCCCCGACGCGGTGCGCCGCTTCGTGGCCGACGTCGACGCCGCCTTCGCCGCCGCCGACGAGGACCGGGCCCTCCTGGGCGGGGGGATGGACGCCGCCGGGCGCGCCCTCCTGGAGCGCTACACCCGCCTCCGCGGCGAGGTCGAGGAGCGCGAGCGGGCGGCCGAGGCCCTCCGCGAGAGCGACCGCTCCTTCCGCGAGCTCGCCGAGCACGTCGCCTCGGCCACCTTCCTCTACCGCGGCCCCCGCTTCCTCTACGTCAACGCCGCCGCCACCGAGCTCACCGGCTACCCCCGCGAGGAGCTGCTGGCGCTGGACTTCTGGGAGGTCGTCCACCCCGACGACCGCGAGACGGTCCGCCAGCGGGGGCTGGCCCGCCAGCGCGGCGAGGACGTCCCCGCGCGCTACGAGATCAAGCTCCTCCGCAAGGACGGGAGGGTGCGGTGGGTCGACTTCACCGCGGGGATGATCCGCTACCAGGGCGAGTCGGTGGGGCTGGGGACCGCCTTCGACATCACCGCCCGCAAGGAGGCCGAGGAGGCGCTCCGCCGCCAGGCGCTCACCTTCGACCACCTCTTCGACGCCCTCGTCCTCACCGACCTGGAGGGCCGGATCACCGCGCTGAACCCCGCCGGCGAGCGCCTGTGGGGGTTCTCGCGCGCCGAGGCGCTGGGGAAGACCGTCGAGCTCTGGCTCTACCCCGAGGAGGCCGCCGCCCTCAACCGCGAGATCCTGTCGACGCTCGACGAAGGGGGGCGGTGGACGGGGGAGATCCGCTTCATCCGCAGGGACGGCTCGCGCGGGGTCTCCGAGACCTCGGTGATCCCCCTCCTCGACGCGGGGGGCGAGCGGGTGGGGGCGCTGGGGGTCAGCCGCGACGTCACCGAGCGGAAGCGCGCCGAGGAGATGCTGCGGGCCAGCGAGGAGCGCTTCCGGCTGATCACCACCGGGAGCCAGCAGCTCTTCTTCTACGTCCACGACACGAAGGGGGTCTACGAGTTCCTCTCCCCCTCGGTGGCCGACGTCCTGGGGTACGCCCCCGAGGAGCTCCTGGGGCGCGGCTACGCCGTCCTCCACACCGGCCACGAGAGCGACGCCGAGGTCGACGCCGCCACCCGGCGGACGCTCGCCGGCGAGGGCCCCAACACCTACCTCGTCTACGCCCGCCGCAAGGACGGCGAGACCGTCGCGCTGGAGCTGGTGGAGACGGCGGTGCGGCGCGGGGGGCGGGTGCGCGGCGTCCAGGGCTTCGCCCGCAACGTCACCGAGCGGATCCGCGCCCAGGAGCGCCTCCGCGAGAGCGAGGAGCGCTACCGCACCCTCTTCGAGGAGAGCCGCGACGCCGTCTACATGAGCACGGTGGAGGGGCGGATGGTGGAGGCCAACCAGGCCTTCGTCGACCTCTTCGGCTACTCGCGCGAGGAGGTGCTCTCGGGGCGGCTGGAGAGCCTCTACGCCGACGCGTCGGACCGGCAGCGCTTCCGCGACGAGATCTTCCGCGAGGGGTCGGTGCGCGAGTTCGAGGTCCGCCTCCGCCACCGCGACGGCTCCATCCTCCACTGCCTCCTGTCGGCGACGCTCCGGCGGGGGCCGGGGGGCGAGGTGACGGGGTTCCAGGGGATCATCCACGACATCACCGCCCGCAAGCGGGTCGAGGAGCAGCTGGCGTACGGGGCCCTCCACGACGCGCTCACGGGGCTCCCCAACCGCGCCCTCTTCGTCGACCGGCTGGAGCGGGCGCTGGAGCGGGTGCGGCGGGGGGGCGAGCCCCCCTTCGCGGTCCTCTTCCTCGACCTCGACCGCTTCAAGGTGGTCAACGACTCGCTGGGGCACGGGGTGGGCGACGAGCTCCTGGTCTCCATCGGCCAGCGCCTCCAGGCGGTGCTCCGCCCCGGCGACACGGTGGCGCGCTTCGGGGGCGACGAGTTCACGCTCCTGCTGGACGAGGTCCCGGGGGGCGCGGTGGAGGCGACGCACGTGGCCGAGCGGGTGCTGGAGGCGCTGGCCGCCCCCTTCGCCCTGGAGGCGCACGAGGTCTTCTGCGCGGCCAGCATCGGCGTCGCGGTGAGCGTGGCGGGGGGGGAAGGGGCCGACGAGCTCCTCCGGAACGCGGACGCGGCGCTCAGCCGGGCCAAGGCGCTGGGGAAGGCGCGCTACGAGGTCTTCGACCTGGCGCTCCACGCCGAGGCGATGGAGCGGCTCCGGCTGGAGACCGACCTCCGGCGGGCGATGGAGCGGGGCGAGCTGGCGCTGCTCTACCAGCCGGTGGTGGCGCTGGGGACGGGGCGGGTGGCGGGGTTCGAGGCGCTGGCGCGGTGGCGCCACCCCGAGCGGGGGACGGTCTCGCCCGGCGTCTTCGTCCCGGTGGCCGAGGAGACGGGGCTGATCCACGCGATGGGTCGGTGGGTGGTGGAGGAGGCGTGCGCGCGGGCTTCCGCCTGGCAGGGGCGCTTCGGCGGGCGGCGGCTGCGGGTGTCGGTGAACCTCTCGGCCGCGCAGTTCTCGCGCGACGGGCTGGCCGAGCACGTCGCCGGGACGCTGGAGGGGTGCGGGCTGGCGCCCGAGGTGCTCCACCTCGAGATCACCGAGAGCGTGCTGCTGAAGCACGCGGAGCCGTCGCGGTCGATCCTGGCGCGGCTCCGGGAGCTGGGGGTGGGGGTGTGCATGGACGACTTCGGCACGGGGTACTCGTCGCTGGGCTACCTCCACCGCTTCCCCATCGACGAGCTCAAGATCGACCGCTCCTTCGTCTCCCGCATGGAGCACGACGCCCGGAGCGCGCAGCTGGTGGAGGCGATCGTGGGGCTGGCCCGCACCCTCGGCGTCTCGGTGGTCGCCGAGGGGGTGGAGACGCCGGGGCAGCTGGAGGCGCTGCGGGCGCTGGGGTGCGACTACGCCCAGGGCTTCCTGTTGTACATGCCCCTCTCCGCCGAGGAGGCCGAGGCGCTCCTGGAGCGCGACCCGGCGTGGTGAGCGCGGCTTTCGCGCGTTTCCAGGCTCCGTAACCGCGGTCTCTCACGGGGGGCACAGGGGACACAGGGGGGGCTTCGCCGCACGCGGAGTCCCCCCTGTGACCTCCGTGCCCCCTGTGAGAGTTCATTCTCTGGAGCCTATCTCCACGAGAGAGGTGGAGGGGACGCTCTCATCGTCCGCTCATCGGAGAGCGGCAACTTCGAAGCGCTCCGCGCCGTCCCATCCCACGTCCGATTCACGCAGTTTGTCCCTTCCCTGAAGCCCCTACTGTGAACACACCGATCCTGAAGCTTTCGCTCACCGCCGTCGCGCTCCTCGCGGCGCTTCCTCTCGGCGCGCAGCAGCGGCGGATGGGGCCGGCGCCGACGGCCGACCTGGCGGCGCTGAGCGACGAGTTCGACGACCCCGCGTCGCTGGCGGCGTGGACCTCGCACGCGAAGGCCGAGGGGTGGCCGGAGCAGGCGGCGCGGGTGGACGTGGGGCGCACCGAGCGCGGCGCGCTCTACCTGGAGCCGGGGACCAGCGGGTGGTACGCCGACTTCCGCGCGCCCTTCCTCTTCAAGGAGGTCACCGGCGACTTCGACGCGCGCACCCGCATCCGCGCGGCCGGGAAGGCTTCGGCGGTGCCCACCGTCACCTGGTCGCTGGCGGGGCTGATGGTGCGCGAGCCGCGCCGGACGACGATGGAGTCGTGGGCGCCGAACGGCGAGAACTGGCTCTTCATCACCACCGGCGTCGCCGCGCGCCCCGGCGAGCCGCTGATCGAGACCAAGACGACGGTCAACTCCCGCTCGGCGCTCGACCTCCACCCGGTGAAGGCGGGGTGGATCGAGCTCCGCGTCGTCCGCGTCGGCCCGGAGTTCATCCTCCTCTTCCGCGAGGACGGCGCGCGCGCCTGGACGGTGCACGAGCGCTTCCACCGCCCCGACCTCCCGCCGACGGTGCAGGTGGGGATCAACGCGTACACGGGGTGGGACTCGATGCGCGAGTACTGGAACGACCCCGCCGGCTACAACCGCCAGGCGCTCGCCGGCCGCGACGCCGACCTGGCCGTCACGGTCGACTACGTCCGCTTCGCCCCCGTGCGCGTCCCCGAGTCGCTCCGCGGCCGCCGCCTCACCCGCTACGACGTCCCGAACGCCGAGCTCGCCGCCTGGCTGGACGGGGCGTGAGCCGCGGACGGCTCGCGTTCGGTACGGAACCGCTCGACCCTCACGCGCTCACGGGAGGCGCAGGGGCCTCACGGGCACGGCAGTGCCGTCGGCGGACACGTCGGCGTCATCGGCGGACAGGTGGAGGTGTGGTCGATCGGACACGTGTAGGTGTTCTGGCACCGCTCATGGGTGTTGGCCAGGCAGTATTCCGGATACGCCGTGCACTCGTAGCCGTAGCTGCAGTACCAGTCGCGCGAAGGCGCGCACTCGCCCGGGGCGGTCCGGGGGAGGTGCCCCTCCACGGTCCCCCGCGCGGGCGTCGCTCCGTCGGTCTCGAAGGTCTGGACGGAGAGCGTGTCGAGATCCAGCCGCAGCTTCTTCATGGAACCTCCGGTGGGTGGGGAGATCGCGCGGGCGGGAAGGATGCTCGCGCGTGCAATCCGACAGTTTTCACATGATAAACGTAGAAATCCGCAGGTCAAGCGCGCTGTTTCGGCCGTCTCCTTTGGCGGGCATGGCCAGGGTGTCCGTAGACGATCCGGTGCGCGGGAGCGTGCATCGAGCGGAAGGAGCAGGGCGGCTGGGGAGCCCGCGCGGCAGGGAGCGGGGCGGAGGCGGGACAGACGATCCGAAGGGGAGATCGTGTGAAGCGGGGAAGCGGTTGTCCCGATTCACCTTGCGATGATTCGGGCCGAAGGTCCGGCAGGTGCGGTGCGCGGGGCCGCGCCCGTGGCCGGACCTCTTCCTCCGGCGCCGCCCCGAAGCGGCCGCCGGGGCGCGGGTGCGGACTCCAACCCCTTTCAGGAGGACGCGATGCGAATCTCCCCGACCCTCCTCCTCTGCGCGGCCGTGCTGTTCGCGGGCGGCTGCGCCGAGCAGGCCCCCCTCGCCACCCCCGCGCCGCCCCTGGAGGCGGCCGCCGCGCGCGCGGCGCCGGTGATCGCGGGGGCGTACGTCGTGGTGACGGCGCCGGAGGCCGACCCCGCGGCGGTGGCGGCGTCGCTGGGCGTGGCGCCGGCGCACGTCTACCGGGCGGCGCTCCGCGGCTTCGCGGCGCGGATGGGGCCCGGGCAGCTCCGGGCGGCGCGCGCCCACCCGGCCGTGCGCCACGTCGAGGCCGACCAGGTGGTCTTCAAGCAGGCCACCTACGTGAGCCCGCCGTGGGGCCTCGACCGGATCGACGAGCGCGCCCTCCCGCTCGACGGGCGGCTGGCGATCCCCGACTTCACCGGCGCCGTCAACGTCTACGTGATCGACGCGGGGCTCCAGCCCGAGCACCCCGAGTTCGCGGGCAACGCGCAGAACGTCTGGGACGTCTTCGGCGGTGCCGGGCGCGACTGCAACGGCCACGGCGTCGCGGTGGCGGGGACGATCGGCTCCACCACCTACGGCGTGGGCGGGACGAAGAGCGTCGCGGGGACGGTCGGCGGCACGCCGATCTCGCTGAAGGGGGTCAAGGTCCTCGACTGCAACGGGCGGGGGACGGTCTCCGGCTTCATCGCCGCCGTCGACTGGGTGCGCGTCCACGCCCAGCGCCCCGCGGTCGTCTCGCTGGCGGTCATCACCGGCTATTCCAGCGCGCTCAACGCGGCGGTCGACAACCTGGCGCTCTCCGGCGTCTTCGTGGCCGTCCCCGCGGGCGACTCGGGCGCGGACGCCTGCAACGCCTCGCCCGCCAGCGCCGCCGAGGCGTTCACGGTGGCGGCCAGCGACCGCTCCGACGCGCGGTGGGCGAGCTCCGGCTTCGGCGCGTGCGTCGACGGCTACGCGCCCGGCGTCGCGGTCCCCACGGTGGGGCTGAACGGGGGCACGCAGTCGGTGACGGGCACGTCGATGTCGGCCGCGCACGTGGCCGGCGTGGCGGCGCTGTACAAGAGCCGCTACGGCGAGACCAGCTCGCGCGCCATCGACAGCTGGATCAAGACGTGGTCGACCCCCGGCGTCGTCACCGGGAGCCCGCGGCTGACGCCGAACCGGCTCCTCTACGTCGGGATGGACTCCTGGATCTGAGGCCGGACCGGTAGAGCATGGTCTCACGCAGAGGGAGCAGAGGCAGCAGAGAGAGCAGGGACCCCTCTGCTTCCTCTGCTTCCCCTGCGTGAGGCCGTCGCTGGCGCGTCGCATGCGCGGAAGCCTCGCTTCGCGAGGAGACGGGCGTAGATTGGACGCGAACCAGCGTAAGGGGAACGGGATGGCGGCGACCGGCGAGACGTGGACGCACCACGAGGGGGTGGTGAACGGGGTGCGGCTGCACTGGGTGGAAGCGGGGACGGGGCCGCTGGTGGTGCTCCTGCACGGCTTCCCCGAGTTCTGGTACGAGTGGCGGCACCTCCTCCCCGCGCTCTCCGCGGCGGGGTTCCGGGCGGTGGCGCCGGACATGCGCGGCTACAACCTCTCCGACAAGCCGAAGGGGACCGAGCCGTACGCGGTGCGCCACCTGGCCGCCGACGCCGCCGCGCTCGTCCGCCACCTGGGCGAGGCGCGCGCGCACCTCGTCGGCCACGACTGGGGCGGCGTGGTGGCGTGGCGGGTGGCGATGGACCACGCGGAGGTCGTCGACCGGCTGGTGATCGTCAACGCGCCGCACCCGCGCATCTTCGCCCGCGAGCTGCGGACGCCGAAGCAGGCGCTCAAGTCGGCGTACGCGGCCTTCTTCCAGCTCCCCGCCGCCCCCGAGGCCGTCTTCCGCGCCCGCGGCTTCGCCATGGTCGAGCGCGTCTTCCGAAGCGAACCCCGCCCCGGCGCCTACACCGACGAGGACATCGCGCGGTACAAGGAGGCCATCGCCCGCCCGGGGGCGCTCCGCGCGATGATCGACTACTACCGCGCCGCCGTCCGCCACCCGGCCGGCGAGTCGCGGACGGTGGCGGCGCCCACGCTCGTGGTCTGGGGCGAGGACGACGCGCACCTCAACGTCGAGAACACGATCGGCCTCGAAGAGCACGTCCCCGACGTGCGGGTCGTCCGCCTCCCGGGCGTCTCCCACTGGGTCCCCGCCGACGTCCCGGACGAGCTGGCGGAGCTGGTGACCCGCTTCCTCCACGCCGCGTGAGCGCACCCGCCCGCGCCCCGGCGCCCCCCGCGCGGATGCGCCGCGAGCTGGGGCGCAAGGCCATCCACGTCGCCTCCGTCCTGGTGCCGCTCGGCGTCTGGATCGCGCCGCGGTGGCTGGCGCTCGCCGTGCTCCTCCCCGGCGCCGCGCTGGCGCTGGGGATCGACGTGGCGCGGCTCCGCCTCCGCGGCGCGCGCTACCTCTTCTTCCGCACCTTCCGCACGCTCCTCCGCCACCACGAGCGGCGCGGGCTGGCGGGGGCCACGTACATGGCGGTGGCCTACGCCCTCGCCGCCCTCCTCTTCCCCAGGCCCGTCGCCGTCTGCGCCATGCTCTTCAACGGCCTGGGCGACGCCGCCGCCGCGCTGGTCGGCAAGCGGTGGGGCCGCCACCGCACCCGCTGGGGGAAGAGCTGGGAAGGCTTCGCGGCGGGAGTGGCGACCAACGCCGCCGCCGCCTCGGCCGTCTCCGCGCTCGACCCGCGCCTCTGGCTCCCCGCCGCCCTCCTCGGCGCCCTCGCCGCCGCCACCGTCGAGCTCCTCGACCTCCCCGTCGACGACAACCTCCGCGTGACCCTCACCGGCGGCCTCGTCATCCTCGCCGCCATGCTCGCCGCCGGCCGCCCCTGAACCGGCCCCGGTCGCGAAAAGACGTGGACGACGAAAGGGGCGTCGTCTCCGCCATCCCCCTCGCACTCACGCACTCACGCACTCTCCAGCACCTCCCCCACCCCCCGCCGCGGCGTATGCGGCGTCTGCCCCACCGGGTAGCCCATCCGCAGCACCGCCTGCTCGGGGTCGGCGTCGTCGGGGAAGCATTCCACCTCGTCGAGGTGCCCGAAGCGGCGGATGGCCACGCGGAGGAAGAAGAGCGCGGCGCCGCAGCTCATCACCAGCTCGCGGTCGAGGGGGTCGACCACCGCCAGCCGGCGCGCGCGGTCGGCATGGACGAAGAGAGTGTCTCCGGCGACACGAAAGCGCCACGGCTGCGTATTGTGCCCCGAGGGCGCCAGGACGGCCCAGCCCAGGAGGTACTCCAGCTTCCCGGAAGCGGGCGCGGCGGCGGGGTAGGCGTCCTCGGAGATGGTCCAGGGCGCGCTTTCCAGGGCTTGCATGGGGGCCTCCCACGGCTCAACGTGCGGCGGGGGCCCGTGGGCTCCCGCGGGGGACTCTCCCATGATGCGCTCCGGCGCGCCCCGCGGGTGTCGGGCGGCGGGCGGAGCGCGGGTCGGAGAGAGCGCGCCGCATGCGTGGGGGCTCTCCCCGCCGCCGGCGGAAGCGCGACGGGATCTCCTACAGCGCCCGCGCATCCTCTCCCACGGATGCGGCGCGGGCGGCGCGGTACGATACAGGAGCGGGGCCGGGAACGGACGGGGTCGTCCCGGACCGGGCCCCGCGGAGACGGATGGAGTTCCATGGCGGCACGGCCATCGCAGGCATCACAGGGATCGACGGTAGACCCTTCCGCCCCCCCGGGGGAGGCGGTCTTCCGCGCGCGGGGGCTCACCAAGGTCTACCGGATGGGCGACGTGGAGGTGCACGCGCTCCGGTCGGTGGACGTCGACCTCTTCCGCGGCGAGCTGATGGTCCTCCTGGGGGCGTCGGGGAGCGGGAAGTCGACGCTGCTGAACATCCTGGGCGGGCTCGACGTCCCCACCTCGGGGACGGTCCTCTTCGAGGAGCACGACCTCACGCGGGCCGACGACGGGGCGCTCACCCGCTTCCGCCGCGAGCACGTGGGGTTCGTCTTCCAGTTCTACAACCTGATCCCCTCGCTGACCGCGCGGGAGAACGTGGCGCTGGTCACCGACATCGCCCGCGACCCCATGCGCCCCGAGGAGGCGCTGGAGATGGTGGGGCTGGGGGAGCGGATGGACCACTTCCCCGCGCAGATGTCCGGCGGCGAGCAGCAGCGCGTCGCCATCGCACGCGCGGTGGCCAAGCGCCCGGACGTCCTCCTCTGCGACGAGCCCACCGGCGCCCTCGACTACGCCACGGGGAAGCGGGTGCTGGAGGTGATCGAGCGCGTCAACCGCGACCTGGGGACCACCACGGCCGTCATCACCCACAACGCGGCCATCGCCGACATGGCCGACCGCGTCGTGCACATGGGGAGCGGCGCCATCACCAGCGTCGTCCGCAACGCGACCAAGAAGTCGCCCGCCGAGCTGGAGTGGTGACGTAGATGCGCGCCCTCGACCGCAAGCTCGCCCGCGAGCTCTGGCGCCTCCGCGGCCAGGTCGTCTCCATCGCCCTCGTCGTCGCCTGCGGGGTGATGAGCGTCGTGACCACGCGGAGCGCGCTCAACTCGCTCTCGGCCTCGCGCGAGCGCTACTACGCCGACTACCGCTTCGCCCACGTCTTCGCCTCGGCGAAGCGGGCCCCCGAGGCGCTGCGGGGGCGGATCGAGGCGATCCCCGGCGTGGCGGCGGTGCAGACGCGCGTCGTCCTCGACGTCACCCTCGACGTCCCCGGGCTCGACGAGGCGGCCACCGGGCGGCTGGTCTCCATCCCCGAGCGGCGGACGCCCACGCTCAACGACCTCCACCTCCGCCGCGGGCGGTGGGTGGCGCCGGGGCGCCGCGACGAGGTGCTGGTGAGCGAGCGCTTCGCCGAGGCCAACGGGCTGCGCGAGGGCGACGCGCTGGGGGCGGTGATCAACGGGCGGTGGGAGCGGCTCCGGATCGTGGGGGTCGCCCTCTCGCCCGAGTACGTCTACGAGATGGCGCCGGGGCAGATCTTCCCCGACAACCGCCGCTTCGGGGTGCTGTGGATGAGCCGGGAGGCGCTGGGCCCGGCGTACGACATGGAGGGCGCCTTCAACGACGTCGCCCTCACCCTCGCCCCCGGCGCCTCCGAGAAGGAGGTGATCGCCGCGCTGGACCGGCTCCTGGAGCGCTACGGCGGCTTCGGCGCCTACGGGCGGGACGACCAGGTCTCCGACCGGGTCCTCCGCGACGAGCTGGCGCAGAACCGGGTGTCGGCCACGCTGATGCCGGCGATCTTCCTGGGCGTGGCCGCCTTCCTCCTCCACATCGTCCTCCTCCGCCTGGTGGGGACGCAGCGCGACGCCATCGCCGTCCTCAAGGCCTTCGGCTACTCCAGCCTCGACGTGGGGCGCCACTACCTCCGCTTCGCCCTCGCCGCCGTCCTCCTGGGCGCCGCGCTGGGGACGGCGGTGGGCGTCTGGCTGGGGCGGGCGTACACGACGCTCTACGCCGAGTTCTTCCGCTTCCCCGTCCTCGAGTACCGCGTCTCGTGGACGCTCGTCGCTCTGGGGGTGGGGATCTCCGGCGGCGCGGCGGTCGTCGGCGCCCTCTCGGCGGTGCGGGGCGCGGTGCGCCTCCCGCCGGCCGAGGCGATGCGGCCGGAGGCGCCCGCGCGCTTCCGCCCCGGCGTCCTGGAGCGGATCGGGCTGGGGGCGCTCTTCTCGGCCGCGGGGCGGATGATCGTCCGCAACTTCGAGCGCTTCCCCGCGCGGTCGGGGATCTCGGCGCTGGGGGTGGCGATGGCGGTGGCCATCCTGGTCGTCGGCTCGTTCATGTTCGACGCCATCAACTACATGATGGCGCTCCAGTTCCGCTACGCGCAGCGCGAGGACCTGACGGTCACCTTCGTCCAGCCGCGGAACGCCTCGGTGCGCCACGACCTGGCCCACGTCCCCGGCGTCGTGGCGGTGGAGCCCTTCCGCCTCGTCCCCGTCCGCCTCCGCGAGGGTCCGGCGGCCGAGCAGACGGCGATCACCGCGCTGGAGCCCGGCGGGCGGCTCCGGCGGGTGGTCGACATGCACTACCGGACGTGGGAGGTGCCGCCGGAAGGGCTCCTGATCACGAGCACGATGGCCGAGAAGCTGGGCGTGCGCGCGGGCGACTCGGTCACCGTCGAGGTGCTGGAGGGGCGCCGCCCCACGCTCCGCCTCCCGGTGGCGGGGGCCATCGAGGAGCTCTTCGGCCTCAACGTCTACATGGACGCCCGCGCGCTGGCGCGGGTGCTGGGCGAGACGCGGACGGTGTCGGGGGCGTACCTGCGGGTCGACCCCGCGCGCTACGCCGAGGTGCACCGGCGGCTGAAGGCGATCCCCGCCGTGGGCGGCGTGCAGTCGCGCGAGGCGATGCTGAAGGGGTTCGAGGAGAACATGGCGCGGAGCCTCTCCATCACCACCACGCTGATGGTGACCTTCGCCACGATCATCGCCGTGGGCGTCGTCTACAACGGCGCCCGGATCGCGCTCTCGGAGCGCGGGCGCGAGCTGGCCTCCCTGCGCGTCCTCGGCTTCACCCGCCGCGAGGTGTCGGTGCTCCTCCTGGGCGAGCAGGCCACGGTGACGGCGATCGGGATCCCCGCGGGGTTCGCCATCGGCTACGGGCTCTGCGTGGCGGTGGTGCGGGCCTTCGAGGTCGAGGTCTTCCGCATCCCCCTCATCGTCAGCGGCGCCACCTACGCCTTCGCCGCCGGCGTCATCGTCGTCGCCGCCCTCCTCGCCGGCCTCATCGTCCGCCGCCGGATCGACCATCTCGACCTGGTCGCGGTGCTGAAGACGCGAGAATAAGGGAAGTGCGTTAGTGCGTTAGTGCGTTAGTGCGTTGGTGCGAAGGTGCGAAGGTGCGAAGGTGCGAAGGTGCGAAGGTGCGGAGGTGCGGAGGTGCGTGGGCGATCGAAGTAGCAAAAACGCACTCACGCACTAACGCACTCACGCACTTGGCACCTGGCACTCAGGACTCAGGACTAAAGGACTGTTTCCCATGTGGAAGAAACATCGCCGCAAGATCGTCCTCGCCGTCCTCGGGATCGCTGTCCTCGCGATGGTGGTCTCGGCGATGCGGCCGGAGCCGCTGGAGGTGGACGCGGCGCCGGTGCGGCGGGGGACGCTGCGGGTGACGGTGGACGAGGACGGCGTCACGCGCGTCCACGACCGGTACGTGATCGCGGCCCCCGTGGCCGGCCGATTGGAGCGGATCGCGCTCCGCGAGGGCGACCGGGTGGAGCCGGGGACGGTGGTGGCGCGGCTGGCCTCGGCGCCCCTCGACGTGCGCACCGGGATGCGGTCGACCGCGGCGGTGGCGGCGGCGCAGGCGGCGGTGGCGCAGGCCGACGCGCGGGTGAGCGAGGCGCGGGCGGCGCTGGAGCAGGC
>DATACF010000814.1:0-1556 GCA_036259235.1 Longimicrobium sp.
CCGGACCCGGTGCACGGGGGGTCCGGCCCCGCTCCGCGCGAGGAACGTCGCACGTCGCTTGCAGCGGCGGCGCGGGCGGGCCGTTTCGGAGCCGGGCGGACGGTTGGCGCGTCGGAGGGGGTCCGATATGGGGATCGAAGAGCCTACGGAAGGAGGACTCGCAGAGGGATGGACTGGCAGAAGCGAATCGCGAAGTTCGCGCACCGGGTGGAGGAGAAGCTCGACGCGCAGCGCGAGCGGATGGGGCTCGCGGGGGGGCGGGGGAAGCCGGCGCGGATCGAGGCGTACCGGGGGTACGGGTGCGCCGACCGGGCGTTCGTGAAGGGGCGCGTCCTCCGCGGGCGGCCGCTCCCCGAGGCGCGGGCGGGCGACAGCGCGTGGCTCAACCTGGGCGCCATGATCCAGCGCTTCGAGACGGACGAGGTGGCGGGGGCGCGGGTGGCGGTCCGTTTTCCCGGCGGAGCGCACGAGGTGACGACGGACGAGGAGGGGTACTTCGAGTGCTGGATCGCCCCGCGCCCGCCCCTCGACGAGGGGCGCCTCTGGCACGAGGTGGAGCTGGAGCTCCTCCATCCTCTCGAGGGCGAGGCGCCGCACCGGGCCGTGGCGCCGGTGATGGTGCCGCCGCCCCGGAGCCGCTTCGGGGTCATCAGCGACCTCGACGACACGGTCATCCGCACCGACGTCACCTCGACGCTGCGGATGATGCGCACCGTCTTCCTGGGGAACGCGCGGACGCGGATGCCCTTCCCCGGGGTGGCCGCCTTCTACCGCGCGCTGGAGCACGGGACGGCCGAGACGCCGCACAACCCGGTCTTCTACGTCTCCAGCAGCCCGTGGAACCTCCACGACCTCCTCACCGAGTTCCTCACCGTCCAGAAGATCCCCCTGGGCCCGCTGATGCTCCGCGACTGGGGCGTCACCGAGTCGCAGGTGCTGCCGACGGGGAACGCGGGGCACAAGCTGGAGAACATCCGCCGCATCCTGGGGCTCTTCCCCGCCCTCCCCTTCATCCTGATCGGCGACAGCGGGCAGGAGGACCCCGAGATCTACCACCGCGTGGTGCACGACCACCCGGACCGGATCTGGGCCGTCTACATCCGCAACGTCACCCCGCACCCGGAGCGCGTGGGCGCCATCCGCGCGCTGGCGGCCGAGGTGGAGAAGGCCGGGAGCGCGCTGGTCCTGGCCGACGACACCCTGGCCGCCGCCCGCCACGCCGCCGAGCAGGGGTGGATCTCCCCCGCCTCCCTCCCCGAGATCGGCGCCGTCGCCCACGCCGAGGAGAAGCAGCCCGCCTCTCCGGAGACGCAGGCCGCCAACCGCGAGATGAGCACCACGCCGGAGGGGCCGCCTCCGGGGTGACGGGCGGGTCCGGCTGAACCCGATCTCTCACGGGGGGCACGGAGGACACGGAGGGGACTTCGCTCTGCGCGGGGTCCCCTCCGCGTCCCCTGTGCCCCTGTGAGAGGCCCGCCGTTGCCGTTCATCGCCCACGAACTTTGTGCATACTTTCGACGATACGGCACGGGGCGTGCAGCGGTCCTCGGCCCCGG
>DATACF010000815.1:0-8121 GCA_036259235.1 Longimicrobium sp.
GCCAGGACCTCCGCGAGGACGGTCCGCCGCTGCGCCGCCTCCGGCTCCAGCGCCGAGCGGGCCAGGTCGGCGGCGAGCGCCCCGGTCCCGTCGACCGCCGCGGCCTCCACCCCCTCCCGCGCCCGCGCCGCGCGCCGCTCCAGCGAGGGCCAGAACGCCCGCGCGGCCGCACCGCCGATCTCCTGCAGCGTCTCCCCCAGCCGCCCCCGCCGCGTCCGCCACGACGCCTCGGCCGCGCGGAGGTGCTCGTGCGCGCGGTCGAGCTCCGCCTGCCGCGTCTTCCGGTCGTCGCGGAGCGCGTCGCAGGCGGCCTTCGCCTCGGCGTGCTCTCCCCGGTCGCGTCCGAGGACCTCCTCCAGCTCGAACGCCTCGTGCGAGCGCAGGACGGCCCGCAGCCCGTCGAGCCGGCCCTGCTTCTCCGACCGCTCGGCGCCGAGCGCCTGGCGTACGCCCTCCTGCCGCGCCACCTCGGCCCGCGCGGCCTCCAGCTCGGCCAGGAGCTTCTCCAGCGCCTTGCTCCGGGCGCGATGCTCGCGCGCCCGGTCGCGGTACTCGGCGGCCGCGTGGCGGGCGGCGGCCAGGACCGCCGCCTCCTGCGGGGCCTCCAGCCCCGCCGCGGTGCGGAGCCGCTCCGCCAGCCGGTCCAGCTCCTCCTCGATGGTGTCGAGCCGCGAGAAGACCTCGGAGGCGCCCTCGACGGCCGCCGCCTGGATGGGGGGGAGCGACTCCTTGAGGTATCCCTCCACCTTCTTCGGGTTGAGCCCCTCGCCCAGCTTCGGCGTCCGCACCACGTGCAGCATCTCCAGGAAGCGCTCGTAGTCGGCGGTGGCGCCGAAGCCGAAGAGCGCCCGGTTGACCGCCTCCTTGTACGCCTGCTGGTCGCGGAGCACCCGCCCGCCCCGGCCCAGCCGGTCGCGGAGCTCCCCCTCGCGCAGGGGGCGCCGGGCCTCGCCCCCGCCGTGGAGGTGGAAGTCGATCTCCACCCGCCGGCCGTCGTCGACGACGCACCCCCACCGGTCCACCTTCTGGTTGGCCCAGTCGCGCGAGCACCGAAGCCCGATCCCCACGGTCACGTACCGCCCCGAGCTCCCCCGCTCGAGCTCCAGCGCGATGTACGCGGTGCGCTCGCGGTGGTAGGTCGGCGCGTCCTCGGGGGCGTCGTCCTTCCCCACCAGGTAGTAGCGGATGGAGCGGTCGCTGCTCCCCATGGTGTCCACCCGGTCGGGGGTGAGCACCATGTCGAGGACCAGGGTGACGGCGGTCACCAGCACCGTCGACTTCCCCGACTCGTTCTGCCCGGTGAGCATCAGGTTCCCCCGGGCGAAGTGGAAGACCTCCGGTTCCTCGAAGAGCCAGTAGTTCTGGAGGACGAGCCGGCGGGGGAGCCACCGGTCGGGCTCGCCCTCGCGCATCCCCTCCAGGATCTCGAGCATCCGGGGCGGGGGGCCGCCCAGGCGGAAGAAGTCGGCCTGCGTCACGCCTCGTCCCCGTCGCGGTCGTCCTCGGTCTCGCCCCCGTAGTGCGCGGCCAGCCGGGCCGCGGTGGGGAGCACCAGGAACTGCCCGGCCTCGTCGGGGCCGCGGAGCAGCCCCCACGCCTTCATCTCGCCGACCACCTCGCGGGCCAGCGCCCGCACTCCCTTTTCGCGCAGCCCCTTTCCCCACTTCGCCCCGTGCAGCGCCTGGAGGGCGGCCACCTCGCGCTCGATCCGCCCCTCGTGCACCAGGAAGCACTCGTCGCGGAAGGGGACCAGCCGTCCCTCGCGCCGCAGCTCGCGGAGCGCGCCGCAGAAGCAGAGGACGGCGTGCGAGATCCCCGACGCCAGGGGGATCGGGGTCTGCACGGCGTCGTCGGAGCGGGCCGGGCGGAGGACGCGGGCGTAGGCGCTCGTCACCTCCAGCTCCCACCCGGCGAGGTTCGCGAGGTTGCGCGCCACGCGGGCGCGCTCGTCCGGGGCCTCCAGGAGGCGGAAGGCGGCGGGATCGTCGAGGCGGAAGAGCGCCGGGTTCAGGAGGAGGGTGCGGTAGAGGCGGATCTCGTCGGTCCCGGCCGCGTCCGGCGGGGCGGAGGGCGCATCGCGTCCTTCGGCGCGGCGCTCCAGCTCGGAGGGGGGGAGCCCCACATTGAGCCGCCAGGCGGCCGCGCCCCACCCGTAGAGGGCATCGCGCTTCCCGTTCTCGTCGGCCCAGTCGTCCACGCTCCCGTCGTGGAGGCGGAGGACGCCCATCTCCTCCAGTCCGTGGAAGACCCGGCGCACCGCAAGCCGCTGGTCGCGCGTGGCCCAGTCGAAGCCGGGGGCGCCGTCGGGAGAGGCGGTGCGGAGGCGGATCTCCTCGGCGATCTGCGAGACGGTGAACTTCCGCCCGCCGGTGTGCTCGCCGTACCAGAGGACCCACGCCAGGAGCTCGTAGTCGTGCCGGGTGCGCGCCCATTCCACCCCGTGCGACGCCTCGGGGCGGGCCGGCGTCTTCACCAGCCGCGCGAACTCCGCGTGGACGTGGAGGTGCCACCCGGCGAGCCGGGTGAAGGCGGACTGGAGGGCCGGCTGGTGGCGGCGGACCCGCTCCAGGAGGGGGCGGTCCCCGGCCGCGGTGATCACCGGCCGGTCGATGAGCGCCTCGGCGCAGAGGCGGAACTCGCGGTGGGCCGACTCGCTGGTGGTCACCGGGGCGCCTCCGTGCGGCGGAGGCGGAAGGCCCGGACGTAGAGGACGCCGTCGGGGGCGGCCACCTCGGCGACCGCGGCGCCCTCGGGGGGGGGGAGGACCTCCACCCGCGACCCGTCGGCGAGCCGCACCGCCCGCTGCGGCGCGCGGAGGCAGTCGCGGACCAGCCGCACCACCCGCGAGCGCTCGCCCGCGGAGCGGAGGACGAGCCCGTCGAGGCCGAGCTCTCCGTCGCGGAAGAGCCCGTCCCAGAAGCGCGCCTCCTCGCGCTTCCCCTCCAGCGCCCGGGCCCGGAGCTCGGCCCGCTGCAGGCTCCGGTCGCGGAGCGACGCCACGGCGCGGAACGCCGGGTTCCCCCGCACCCGGGCCTTCAGCTCCACGTCCCACGGCTCCTGGAGCCAGACCGAGGCGTCCGGGTCGAGCTCGGGGGCGTCGTCGGCGTTGAAGGCGCGGGCGTGGCGCGGGGTCCCGAAGCCGAAGGCGGCGGCCGCCAGCCGGTGCGCCTCCTCGTCGCTCTCCGCCCGCCGGAAGGCGAGCGCCAGGAGGCGGAGGTCGCGCCCGCGGTTCAGGGCGTGGCGCCGCTCGGTGACCATGCGCTCGATCTGCTCGACCAGCGCGCGGACGCGGGCGGTGGTCTTGGCGTGGAGGATCTCGGCGTCGCCGCCGCGCCGCGAGAAGCCGGCGAGGGAGCGGATCTGCCCCCCGAACAGCGCGCGGAGCTCGTCGTCGGGCCGGAGGTCGCCCTTGCGCTCGCGCTCGTTGCGGGCGAGCGCCCCGGCGAGGGCGGCGTCCTTTCCCGCGGCCGCCCAGTCGTCGAAGAGGTCGCGGGTGCGCTCGACGAAGTCCTTCAGCCCCAGCGCGAACTCGTCGAGGTAGTCGCGGAGCATCCGCTTGTACTGGAGGAAGAGGACGAGGTCGGCCGCGGAGGGCATCCGGTCGTGGTCGAGCTCCCGGAGGTAGCGGTTGGCCTGCTCGCGCAGCTCGCGGCGGGCGTCCTCGGCGGCGTTCCAGGCGCCCTCGGCGTCGCGCAGCGCCTCGGGGGACGCGCGGCCGGGGTCGAGCCCCTCCATGAGGCGGTCGAGGTCGAGGAGCGCCTGGCGGAGCCGGGTCAGCCGGGTGGTGTCGAGCGAGCCGCGCGAGCCGTCGCGGCCGGCCAGGCGGAGGAGCATCTCCTCGACGATCCGCGCGCTCTCGCTGATCTGGTAGCGGCGGGCGGCGCGGACGAACTCTTCGAGGGTGCGGGCCTGGTTGACGTCGTGCTCGGAGACGAGGACGCCCCACGCCTCGAGCTGGCGGAGGTGGGCCTCGCACTGCTCGTCGGTGTAGGCGGGGTGGTGCGGATGGGCGCGGCGGACGAAGGCGGCCACCTCGGCCGGCCAGAGCCACCCGGTCTCGCCGGTCTCGTAGCGGCGGTGGAAGAAACGGACGATCGGGCGGTAGAGCGCGGCGTTCTCGGCCACCAGGTAGGTGACCTCCTCCACCTTCCGCATCAGGAGCTCGTCGACCAGGAGGCGCTCTCGCTCGTCCATGCGTGCCGGCCGGGGGTGCGGATCGTGGGGAATGGCGGGTGGGGACCACGCCCTCGCCAAAATACACACTCTGGACCGGGAGCGCCACGGGTCCGCGCGGCGGCGCTCCCGCCCGCCTCACATCAGCAGCGTCTCCACGCGGTGCGCGTGGACCAGCCCCTCGCACGGCGACCAGGCGAAGACGGTGAAGCGGCCGTCCTGCGAGGCCACCATGGCGAGCGCGTCGCGCTGGTCGTGGACGAACTGGGCGGCCGAGAGGTGCCGGGTGCCGCCCAGCGCCGAGGGGTCGACGACCTCGGCCGCGTTCCCCACCACCGGCGCGGTGACGGCCACCCGCTCCACCCGCTCGGAGCCCCGGCGGCGCACCAGCTTGACCCCGAAGGCGAGGAGCTCGTGCCGCTCGTTGAGGACCGTGGCCCCGTCCACGGCGGTGAGCCCGGCGACGGCGTCCACCGCCCGGTGGAGCGCCTCCTTCCACGCCGGGCGCGCCCGCTCGGCTTCTTCCGCGCGGAGGAGCCCGGCGAGGCCGCCGTACGGGGTGACGCGGTAGGGGATGGGCTGCGCGGCCGACCCGTGCCACCCGTCGTGCGCGGAGGGGACGACGATGAGGGAGCCGCCCCGCCCGTGGCCGCGCATGGAGATGGCGAGCTGGACGAGGACGCCGGCGGGGCCGGCGGCGGGCGCGGGGGCGTCGAAGCCCAGGAGCGCGGCCAGGAGGTCGGGGCAGTCGGGGAGGGAGGCGGCGTCCTCGTCGACCACCTGGACGCGGTCGCCCTCGAGGACGGCGATGGTGCCGAACTTGTCGAACTCGTCGCCCCGCCGGTACTTGAGCACCAGGAGCCCGGGCTCGGCCACCTCCAGGACGAAGGTCCCGGTGGGGACGGCGCGCACCGCCCCCCACACCCGCAGGCGCCCGCCGCCGTCGGGCCAGACGCCCAGGTGGATCCCCGGCCGCTCCACCGCCGGCGCCAGCTTCGACAGGTCGTGCGGGCCGAGGGGGAGCTCGCGCGCGAAGACCATCGCGTGCCCCGCCGCCTCGGGGGCGACGTAGGCGAGGGAGATCCTCGGCGCGCGCCCCTCCTCGCGCTGGAGACTGGCCCAGAAGGCGGCGTCGACCAGCGCCTCCACCGTCTGCACGCCGGGGAGCGGCGCCAGCTCCGCGATCTCTCTCGCGCGCGCCGTGGCCAGGTGCGTCGCCAGCTGCTCGACCGCCGTCAGCGCCACGGTGCGGGCCGCCGGGTAGGCGGGGGGCCGGGATCTCGTCATGCTCCTTCGGGTGCAAGGGGGGGAACCGCGGAGAGTATCCGCGCCCGGAGGCCGTCACGCAAGGAATGGACAGGCGCCGCTCGCGCGCGTACCCTTCACGGACCCTGGACAACGGCCACGCGGGACCGGAGAGAGGCGAGCGATGATCGGGAACACGGCGGTGCTCTTCGTCCTGGGGGGCATCCTCCTGGTGGGCGGGGCCGAGCTCCTGGTGCGGGGGGCGTCGCGGCTGGCGGTGGCGGCGGGGATCACCCCCCTGGTGGTGGGGCTGACGGTGGTGGCGTTCGGCACCAGCGCCCCGGAGCTGGCCGTCACCGTCGGCGCCGCGGCCTCGGGGCAGGGAGACGTGGCGCTGGGGAACGTGGTGGGGAGCAACATCTTCAACGTCCTCTTCATCCTGGGGCTCTCGGCGCTCCTGGCCCCGCTGGTGGTGGCGCAGCAGCTGGTCCGCCTCGACGTCCCGCTCCTGATCGGGGTGTCGCTGGGGGTGGTGGCGATGGGGATCGACGGGCGGATCGGGCGGCTGGACGGCGCGCTCCTGGTGGCCGCGGGGACCGCCTACACCCTCTTCCTCGTCCGCCAGAGCCGGCGCGAGACGGCGGGGGTCCAGGCGGAGTACGAGGAGGCCTTCGGCGGCGAGGCGCGGCGGCGCTCGCCCTGGCCGCGCGACGTCGCCCTGATCGCGGTGGGGCTGGCGCTCCTGGTGGTGGGGGCGCGGTGGCTGGTGCGCGCCGCCGTGGAGACGGCCACGGCGCTGGGCGTCAGCGAGCTGGTGATCGGCCTCACCATCGTGGCGGCCGGGACGTCGCTCCCGGAGGTGGCCACCTCGGTCCTGGCGAGCCTCCGCGGCGAGCGCGACATCGCGGTGGGGAACGTGGTGGGGAGCTGCCTCTTCAACCTCCTCTTCGTCCTGGGGGTGGGGAGCCTGGCGGCGCCGGCGGGGGTGGCGGTCCCGCCGGGGGCGCTCACCTTCGACCTCCCGGTGATGCTGGCGGTCTCCGTGGCGGCGCTCCCCGTCGTCTTCACCGGCTACGCCATCGCCCGGTGGGAGGGGGCGGTGTTCCTGGTCTACTACGCGGCGTACACCCTCTTCCTCGTCCTCGACGCGGCGCGGCACGACGCCCTCCACGAGCTCCGCGCCGCGATGGTCCTCTTCTTCCTCCCCCTCACCGCGCTCACCCTGGCCGTCCTCACCGCCCGCGCGCTCCGGCGCGGGCGCGCCCCCGGCGCCTGAGTCACCGTCCCCCGGCCGGCGTCACCCGCCAGACGGCGTTCCCGACGTCGTCGGCCACCAGAAGGGCGCCCGTCCGGTCGACGGCGACCCCCACCGGCCGCCCGTACGCCCGGCCCCCCTCCAGGAAACCGGTGAGGACCTCTACCGGCGCCCCCGCGGGCTTCCCGCCGCGGAAGGGGACGAAGATCACCCGGTAGCCGCTGCGGGGGCGGCGGTTCCACGAGCCGTGCTGCCCCACGTACATCCCCGCCCCGAAGGGGAGCGCGCTCGCCCCCGACCACGCCAGCCCCAGCGAGGCGGTGTGCGGCCCCAGGGCGTAGTCGGGGACGAGGGCCGTGGCGACGAGGTCGGGGCGGGGCGGCTTCACCCGCGCGTCCACGTGGGCCCCGTAGTAGCTGTACGGCCACCCGTAGAAGCCGCCGTCGCGCACCGAGGTCATGTAGTCGGGGACGAGGTCGCTCCCCAGCTCGTCGCGCTCGTTGACGGACGTCCAGAGGGCGCCGGTCTCCCCCTCCCACGCCATCCCCACGGGGTTGCGGAGCCCGCTCGCGAAGACGCGCGCCGCGCCGGTGCGGAGGTCGATCTCCCAGATGGCGGCGCGCCCCGCCTCGTTCTCCATCCCCCGCTCGCCGACGTTGCTGTTGGAGCCGACGCTCGCGTACAGCTTCGAGCCGTCGCGCGAGGCGAGGAGCCCCCTGGTCCAGTGGTGGTTGATGGTCCCCGCGGGGAGGTCGGCCACGCGCGTGGGCTGCGCGGTGATCCGCGTCTGGCCGGC
Organism: Longimicrobium sp.; assembly: GCA_036259235.1. Taxonomy (GTDB): domain Bacteria; phylum Gemmatimonadota; class Gemmatimonadetes; order Longimicrobiales; family Longimicrobiaceae; genus Longimicrobium. The sequence goes on from DATACF010000815.1 coordinate 7,470, forward strand.
GGCGTAGGGGAAGCGGACCACGGCGCCGGTGTTGGCGACGTAGAGGTCGCCCCCCACCAGCGCCATCCCGAACGGGGAGCGGAGCCCCTCGAGGAAGGCGGTCTTCACCTCCGCCACCCCGTCTCCGTCGGCGTCGCGGAGGAGGGTGATCCGGTTTGCGCTGGGGACGGCGGCGCCCGCCCGCTTCATGAAGACCCGCATGAACCACCCCCGGAGCCCTCTCCCGTCGTCGGGGCGGGGCGGGGCGTTGGTCTCGGCCACCAGGACGTCGCCGTTGGGGAGGACGTGGAGCCAGCGGGGGTGGTCGAGCCCGGTGGCGAAGGCGGCCACGGCGGTCCCCGGCGCGGCCACGGGGGTGCGGCCCGGGGGCCACCCCCGCGCCTCGGCGACGTGCACCACGGGGATCAGCGACCGCCGCGGGGGCGGGAGCGCGGGGTCGGGGCCGGTGCCGGCCGAGACGGGGAGCCGCGCGGAGCCACCGCACGCCCCGCACGCCGCCGCCACCGCGACGAGGGTCCACCGCCGCGCGCGCCTGGAAGGAGTCATCGCCGCCTCCGGGGGAGGGGTACGCTCGCCGCCCCGTCCGCCATCGGGGGCGGACAGGGTGGGCGAAGGGACGGGTCCTTTCGCGACGACGCTGCAAGAGCCTCGC
>DATACF010000816.1:0-4433 GCA_036259235.1 Longimicrobium sp.
CAGGGGGCGTGCGGAGGGAGGGGAGAGCTGCGAGCGCGCCCTCTGCCCGTCGCGCGCGCAACCCAATGTAGATGCGCGATTTATCGCGCCGCCGCACTTTCCCCGTGCGGATGCGGAGGGAGCGCACGGGAGCAAAGGAACCCTCTCCCAGAACTGGGAGAGGGTGGCGAGCCTGAGCGAGCCGGGTGAGGGCCCGCGCGGGAGCCGCGGATCGCCCCGGAGCCGCCGACTGCTTCCGAGTAGATCCGAAAGAATCCCGAACATCCCCTTGCGCACGGTGTACGCGTCGGCCACGTTAGGGGAACCGTCTTCCCCCGACGCCGTCGTCCACCGTCGCATCGCCGCCGCTTTCATTCGCCGGCCGCCGGCCCACACGTATCTCCATGATCGCCACCACCCAGCGCGAGCGCGTCCGTCCGAGACTCATCGAAGAAGAGATGCGGGAGTCCTTCCTGGACTACTCGATGAGCGTCATCGTGCAGCGCGCCCTCCCCGACGTCCGCGACGGGCTCAAGCCCGTGCACCGGCGCATCCTCTACGCCATGCACGAGGCCGGGCTCGCCCCCGCGCGCCCGCACAAGAAGAGCGCGACGGTGGTCGGCGACGTGCTGGGCAAGTACCACCCGCACGGCGACACCGCCGTCTACGACTCGCTGGTGCGGATGGCGCAGGACTTCGCCCTCCGCTACCCGCTGGTGGACGGGCAGGGGAACTTCGGCTCCATCGACGGCGACAGCGCGGCGGCGTACCGCTACACCGAGGCCCGCCTTTCGGCGCTCGCCACCGAGCTCCTGGCCGACATCGACCGCGACACCGTCGACTTCGCCCCCAACTTCGACGACCGCCTCCGCGAGCCCACCGTCCTCCCGGCGCGCGTCCCCAACCTCCTCGTCAACGGGAGCAGCGGGATCGCGGTGGGGATGAGCACCAACATCCCCCCCCACAACCTGGGCGAGGTCGTCGCGGCGGCGCTCCACCTCCTCGACCACCCGGAGTGCACCGTCGAGGAGCTGATGGCGCACGTCCCCGGCCCCGACTTCCCCACCGGCGGGCTCATCGTGGGGACGGCGGGGATCAAGGACGCGTACGAGAAGGGGCGCGGGCGGGTGGTGATGCGCGCCCGCGTCTACAAGGAGCAGAAGCGGAACGGGCGCGAGCAGCTGGTGGTCACCGAGATCCCCTACGGGACCAACAAGGCCCGCATCATCGAGCAGGTGGCCGAGCTCACCCGCGCCGGGAAGCTCTCCGACGTCACCGACCTCCGCGACGAGTCGGACCGCGACGGGATCCGCGTGGTCATGGAGCTCAAGCGCGGCGCCGACGCCGCGAAGGTCCTGGGCCAGCTCTACAAGTGGACCGCCCTCCAGACCACCTTCGGGGTCATCTCGCTGGCGCTCGACCGCGGCGTCCCCCGCGAGTTCACCCTCAAGGCCATCCTCGAGCGCTACCGCGACCACCGCGTCCAGGTGGTGGTGCGCCGCTCGCGGTGGGAGCTGGAGAAGGCCCAGGACGAGGCGCACGTCCTGGCCGGGCTCCTGACGGCGCTGAAGCGGATCGACGAGGTGGTGCAGATCATCCGCTCCTCGCGCAACCGCGAGTCGGCGGCGCGGAAGCTGGAGAAGGAGCTGAAGCTCTCCGAGCGGCAGTCGGAGGCGATCCTGTCGATGCGCCTCTCCCGCCTGACGCAGCTGGAGGGGCGCGAGCTCCGCGAGCGGATGGAGGAGCTCCGGGCCCGCATCGCCGAGCTCGAGGCCGTCCTCGCCTCCCCCGAGCTCCAGCTCGACGTCGTCCGCGGCGAGCTGCGCGCGCTCGCCGAGACGTACGCCGACCCGCGGCGCACCACCATCTTCGCCAACGAGAAGGCGGTGAAGCTGGAGGACATGCTGGCGGCCGAGGAGGTCGTCGTCACGGTCAGCCGCGAGGGGTACGTCCGCCAGATCCCCATGGCCGTCTACCAGCGGCGGATGGCGCAGGGGAAGGGGATGGCGATGGAGCGGTACGAGGGCGACTACGTCGAGCGCGGCTTCGTGGCCAGCACCGACGACACCCTCCTCGTTTTCACCTCCGACGGCCGCGCCTACGGGCTCCCGGTCCGCGACGTCCCCGAGTCCGGCGGCTCGTCGCGGGGGAAGGGGCTCCACCAGATCTTCGACATGGGGAAGAAGGCGCGCGTGGTCGGCGTCCACCGCGTCTCCGACTTCTCCGCCGCCCGCTTCGTCGTCTTCGCCACCGCCGACGGCACCGTGAAGCGGACCGCCCTCGACCAGTACGCCAACGCCCGCGGCGGGATCGAGGCCATCAAGCTGACCGGGGCCGACCGGGTGGTGGACGCGCGCGTCACCGACGCCGAGGGCGACCTGGTGCTGGTGGGGCGCGGCGGCCGGGCCATCCGCTTCGCCGTCGCCGACGTCCCCGTCATGGGCCGGGTGGCGCAGGGGGTCCGCGGGATCAAGCTCAAGGCGGGCGAGTCGCTGGCCGGGGCGGCAATCGCCCGCGGCGACGACGCCGAGCTCTGCCTGGTGACCGAGCGCGGCGCCGCCAAGCGGCTCGCCATGGACGACCTCGCGCCGCAGGGGCGCGGCGGGCTGGGGACCGTCCTCCTGACCCCGTCGAAGGAGGTGGGCGAGGTGGCGGGCGCCCGCGAGCTCCACCCCGGCGAGGACCTGATGACGGTGACCACCGTGGGCCGCACCCTCCGCGTGAAGGGCGCCCAGGTGCCGAAGGGCGGGCGCGCCGACGCCCCCGAGAAGCTCCTGGCGCTCACCCCGCACGACCGCGTCGCGGAGCTGACCCCTGTCGCCGAGCGCGAGCCCTCCGGCCCCCGCGGCGGCGGCGGGGACGACGACGAGGGGATGGAGCTGGCCCTCGCCCCGGACGACACGCCGACCATGGCGGCCGACGCCCTCCCTGCCGTCCGCGAGGTCGCGGAGGTCGCGATCGAGGGCGATGGGGATTCGCCTCCCACGGCGGCCGCGGACGACGTCCCGGCGGCCGAAGCCGAGGCGGGGCCGTCCGCGGACGGGGCCGGCGGGGCGGGGGAGGCGGAGGACGGGGAGGAGCTGGACCTCTTCGGCTGACCCGCGGCAACGACGGCAGGAAGCCTCGCACGGGCACCGGGGGAGAAGGTGCCGCGTGCGGGGCTTTCGTGCGTCCAGCGGCGCGAAGTCGTCGTTCGGAGAGAATTTGCGTGAGGGATGCGGGCCCGGAGGGCGAAGACCCTGGCGGAGGGGAATGCGATGGGGATGGCGATCAAAAGACGAAGCCCCCGGCGGCATGGAGTCCGCCAGGGGCTTCGCCGCGTTGGAAACGGTAGTATCGTTTCCTACGCGGCCCGCAGCCCGGCCCGGAGCGCAGCGGAGGGACACGCCCGGATCCGCCGTTGCCGTTCGCCGTTGCCGTCCCCGGTGACGGAATGTGACACGCGTCACGGCATGTAGAGCTTGTGTACAGGGAATAAATCGTGCAGCATTGAAAAACGCACGCGAGCCCCGCGTCTTTTACGCCGTCTCAGCCACTGAATCCGCCGGAGAGGCCGCACGAGACCCACGCGGCCCCGGAGGTTCCGACGCGCAGCCGCAACCGGAGCGGGCGCGCCCTACCCACTCCAGCGCAAAACGGAGGTCGGCCATGGGAATCGTGGAACGCGCGATACAGGTGGTCTTCGGAGACACGGACGCCGCGGCCGCCCACGGCCCGCGCCTCGGCCGCGACGAGGTGGAGCGCCGCCTGGCCGGCGCCGACGGCCAGCGCTCGCTGGCGCGGGCCGACCTCACTGGCGCCGACCTCACCGGGCTCAACCTGGAAGGGGTCGACCTGAGCGGGGCGGTGCTGCGCGACGCCGTCCTGGCCGGCGCCAACCTCCGGGGCGCCAACCTCACCGACGCCTGTCTCTGCAACGCCGACCTCTCGCGCGCCGACCTCACCAACGCCGTGCTGGCCAACGCCAGCTGCGTCCGCACCGGCGCCCTTCGTCCGGCGAAGCTCCGCGAGGCCGACCTCTCCGGGGCCGACGCCACCGGCGCCGACTTCTCGAAGGCCGACCTCCAGGGCGCCGTCCTGGCGGGGACGGTCCTCGACGAGGCCAGCCTCCACCAGGCCGACCTCCGCGGCGCGCGCCTCCCCGGGGCCATGCTCCGCGGCGCCAACCTCCGCCACGCCCTGGCCGACGAGGCCGTCTTCGCGGGCGCCGACCTGGAGACGGCCGACCTGGCGCGCGCCGTCTGCCGGGGCGCCAACTTCTCGGGCGCCGCGATGGTCCGCGCCAACCTCACCGGCACCGTTCTGGAGGGCGCCGACCTCTCGGGCGCCAACCTGGCCGAGGCCACGCTGGAGGGGGTGCTGCTGCGCGGCGCCTCGCTCCGCAACGCCGTCCTCACCGGCGCCGACCTCGACGGCGTCGAGCTGGAGGCGTGCGACGTAGCGGGCGCCGACTT
>DATACF010000817.1:0-7596 GCA_036259235.1 Longimicrobium sp.
TCGACCGCTCCGCGCTCAAACCGACGGGCGTGTCGGGGCCGACCCCGCGCCGCCGGAGGACGCGCGCCAGGCGGTTGGCCCGCGCGTTCAGCTCCGCGTAGGTGAGACGGTCGGCGCCGAAGACGAGCGCCGTCGCGTCCGCACGCTCGCGCGCCTGCTCCGCGAAGAGCGCGGGGACGGTGGCGTCGCGGGGGTACGCGCTCGAGGTCGCGTTCCACACCTCGACGACCATCGCCGCCTCCGCCTCGTCGAGGAGGGGAAGGGCCGAGATGGGCGTGTCGGGCGCGGCGGCGATCCCCTCGAGGAGGCGGCGGTACTGGGCCGCCATCCGCTCCACCGTGGCCGCGTCGAAGAGGTCGGCCGCGAACTCGAAGGTCCCGGTGATCCCCTCGTCGCGCGACCAGAGGAGGAGCTCCAGGTCGTAGCGGACCGTGCTCCCGGCCAGCCGCACCGACTCGGTTTCCATCCCGGGGAGGCGGAACTCGGTGGGGAGCGACGTCTGGAGGGCGAAGAGCGCCTGGACCACGGGCGCGTAGCTCAGGGAGCGCTCGGGGTGGAGCGCCTCCACCAGCCGCTCGAAGGGGAGCTCCTGGTGGTCGAACGCCCCCAGCGTCGCGTGGCGGACCCGGACCAGGAGCTCGCGGAAGGAGGGGTCGCCCGAGAGGTCGGCCCGGAGCGCCAGGGTGTTGACGAAGAAGCCGATCAGCGGCTCCACCTCGGCCCGCGTCCGCCCCGCCATCGGCGTCCCCACCACCACGTCCGTCTCCCCCGACCACCGCCAGAGGAGGACGTCGTACGCCGCCAGCAGGAGCATGAAGAGCGTCGCCGACTCGCCCCGCGCCACCTCGCGCAGCCGCTCCGACAGGTCGTGCGGGAGCGCCACCCGCACCCGCCCGCCGCGGTAGCTCTGCTCGGCCGGGCGGGGGCGGTCGCCCGCCAGCTCCAGCACCTCGGGGGCGCCGGCCAGCGCCTCGCGCCACCACGCCAGCGGCCGCTCCAGCGCCTCGCCCGAGAGCGTCTCGCGCTGCCACGCCGCGAAGTCCGGGTACTGGATGGCCAGCTCGGGGAGCGGCGACGGCTCGCCCCGCGCGAACGCCTCGTAGAGCGGCCCCAGCTCCTGGAAGAGGACCCCCATGCTCCACCCGTCGGTGACGATGTGGTGCATGCTGAGCGACAGGAGGTGGTCGCCCTCGCCCAGCCGGAGGAGGCGCGCCCGGAAGAGCGGCCCCGCCGAGAGGTCGAAGGGGCCCCGCGCCTCCACGTCGGCGAGCCGCAGCGCCTCCGCCTCCCGCGTCTCCGCGTCGAGCCCGGAGAGGTCCTGCCGCGCCAGCGAGAAGGCGCCCGCCGGCTGGACGACCTGCACGGGCTCGCCCCCCTCGCCCGCGCGGAAGACGGTGCGGAGCGCCTCGTGGCGGCGCACCACCTCGGCCAGCGCGCGCTCCAGCACCTCCGCGTCCAGCGGCCCCCGCACCCGGAGCGCGATCGGCGAGTTGTAGCGCGGGCTCCCGGGCTCCAGCCGGTCGAGGAACCAGAGGCGCGACTGCCCCGCCGAGAGCGGCGCCTCGGCGCGCCCGCGGCGGACGGGGGCGCGGTTCGCCGCCTCCTTCTTCTTCTCCAGCTGCAGCTTCAGCAGCCGCCGCCGCTCGGGCGACAGCTCGGCCAGCAGGGTCTCCAGGTCCGCCATCCGGTATCCTCTGTAGTGTTGTCGCGGGACCCAAGAAAAAAGTCCTGAGTCCTGAGTCCTGAGTCCTGAGATCCAGATCCGCTATCCCCTATGCAGTTCAGCACTTGGCACTTAGGACTCAGGACTCGAATCGTCAGGCCGCGGAATCCCCGGCGCCCGCCAGGAGGGCGGCGACCTCGTCGTCGGAGAGGCCGGCCAGCCCGGCCAGGAGCTCGGAGGCCGCCTCGGCCTCGGCGCGGGCCACCGCCGCCGCCATCCCCGCCACGGTGGGCGCCTCGAAGAGCGCCTTGAGCGGGAGCTCGACGCCGAGCTGGCCGCGGACGCGCGATACGACCTGCGTCGCCAGGAGCGAGTGCCCGCCGAGGACGAAGAAGTCGTCGTGCACCCCCACCCGCGCCTTCTTCAGCACCGCGGCCCAGATGTCGGCCAGCGCCGCCTCGGTGGCGTCGCGCGGCGCGGTGTACGCGGCCGCGAAGGGCGAGGGGCCGTCCGCGGGGGCGGGGAGGGCCGCGCGGTCGGTCTTCCCCGTGGCCAGCCGGGGGAGCGCGGGGAGGACGACCCACGCCTCGGGGCTCATGTGCGCCGGGAGCGAGGCGCGGACGTGCTCGGGGAGGCGCGCCGCGGCCGGGTCGCCCTCGCCGTCGAGGACGACGTACGCCACCAGCCGCGCCGCGCCGCCGGGGAGGTCGCGGCGGGCCGCCACCGCCGCCTCGCGGACCCGCGGGTGCGCGAGGAGGACCGACTCGACCTCGCCGGGCTCCACGCGGATCCCGCGGATCTTCACCTGGTCGTCGGCGCGCCCCAGGAACTCCAGCCGCCCGTCGGCGCGCCACCGCCCCCGGTCGCCGGTGCGGTACATCCGCGCCCCCGGCCGGGCGGAGAACGGGTCGGGGACGAACGCCGCGGCCGTCGCGGCCGGACGCCCCAGGTAGCCGCGGGCGACGCCGGGGCCGCCCAGGTGGATCTCGCCGGGGACGCCCGTGGGGACCGGCTCCAGCGCCCTGTCGAGGACGTACGCCCGGGCGTTGGGGAGCGGGCCCCCCAGCGGCGGGTCGCCGGCCTCCGCGTCGGCGGGGGCCACCTCGCCGGTGACGGCGATCACGGTGGTCTCGGTGGGGCCGTAGGCGTTCGCCATCCGGAAGGGCGCCCCGCGCGGGGGGCGGGCGCGCATCCGGTCGCCCCCGCTGTGCACCCAGCGGAGCGGCGCGTCCGCCGGCCACGGCCCCGCCACGAAGGCGGGGGCGAGCGTCGCCGGGACGTAGCCCACGACGGTGATCCCCTCCGCCAGCACCCGGGCGCGCAGCCGCTCCGGCTCGGCGCGCGTCTCGTCGTCGAAGACGTGGACGCTGGCCCCGGCGGCCAGGCAGGGCCACACCTCCCAGACCGACGCGTCGAAGATCGCCTGCCCCACCTGCGACGAGCGGTCGGCCGCGTGGATGCCGAACGTCTCCTGGTGCGCCCGGACGAAGCCGGCGAGCGCCCGGTGCGGGACGCCGACCCCCTTGGGCCTCCCCGTCGACCCCGAGGTGAAGATCACGTACGCCAGGCTCTCGGGGTGGACGGCGACGCCTAAATCCCCCGCGTCCTCGCCCTCGATCCCCAGCGCGTCGCCGTCCAGCGAGAGGACGCGCGGGCCGTCGCCGGGGAGCCCGCCGCGGTCGGCCTCGCGGGTCACCACCAGGGCCGCGCCGCTCTCCTCCAGGAGCGCGCGGAGCCGCTCCGCCGGGTGCGACGGCTCCAGCGGGACGAACGCCGCCCCCGCCTTCATCGCCCCCAGCTGCGCGGCGAAGAGGTCGGCGCCCCGCGCGACGCAGAGCGCCACCGTCGTCTCCTCGCAAACCCCCATGCGGCGGAGAGCGCGGGCGATCCGGTTGGCGCGCTCGTTCAGCGCCGCGTAGCTCAGGCTCCCCGCCCCGTCGCGCAGCGCCAGCGCGTCCGGCGTCTCGCGCGCCCACCGCTCCACGTGCGCGTGGACGGGGGTGTCGAAGTCGTACGCGCGCGCCTCGCCCGCGGCGAGCGCCAGCATCCGCGCGCGCGCCTCCGCGTCCAGGAGCGGGAGGGCCGAGATCCGCGCCTCCGGGTCGGCGGCCGCCGCCTCCAGGAGCGCGTGGAAGTGCGCGAACATCCGCTCGATGGTGGCGGCGTCGAAGAGGTCGGTGGCGTGCTCCCAGACGATGGTGAAGCCGTCGTCGTCGCCCTCGCGCCCCAGCCGCTGCTCGGCGTGGGGGATGACGATGATCCCCATGTCGAACTTCGAGGTCCCGTTCGAGAGCGCCACCTCCAGCTCCAGCTTCACGTCCGGGAGGGCGAGGTCGGGGATGGCGGCGTCGTGGAAGGAGAAGCCCACCTGCACCAGCGGGTTGCGGCTCAGGTCGCGCGGCGGCGCCACCGCCTCCACGATCGCCTCGAAGGCCACGTCCTGGTGCGCGTAGGCGTCCAGCGTCGAGCGCCGCACCCGGCCCACCAGCTCGGCGAAGGTGGGGTCGCCCGAGAGGTCGACGCGGAGCGGGAGGACGTTGACGAACATCCCGATCAGCCCCTCCACCTCCCGCAGCCGCCGCGTGGCCGTCCCCGTGGCGGTCACCACGTCGGTCTGCCCGCTCCACCGCGCCATGAGGACGTCGAAGGCGGCCAGCATGGTCATGTAGAGCGTGGCCCCCTCGCGGCGGGCCAGCGCCTTGAGGCGGTGGTAGAGGGCGCCGGGGAGGCGGAAGCGCGGCGCCGCGCCCCGGAAGCTCTGCTCGGCCGGGCGGGGGCGGTCGGTGGGGAGCTCCAGGACGCCGGAGCTCCCGGCCAGCCGCTCCTTCCAGTGCTCCAGCTGCGCCCGCGCGCCGGGGCTGGCCATCCACTCGCGCTGCCAGGCGGCGTAGTCGGCGAACTGCACCGGGAGCTCGGGCAGCGGCGAGGACTCGCCGGCCACGAAGGCGCGGTAGAGGCGGACCAGCTCGCCCAGGAGGACGTTGATCGACCACCCGTCGTGGACGAGGTGGTGCTCCACCTGCACCAGGACGTGCTCGTCCGGCGCCATCCGCAGGAGGGTCCAGCGCACCAGGGGGAGCTTCGACAGGTCGAAGGGCTCCCCGAAGTGCGCCTGCATCCACGCCCGCGCCCGCGCCGGCCGCTCGCTGGCCGGGACGTCCGTGAGGTCGACGGTGGGGATCCGCACCTCCCACGGCGTCTCGACGCGCTGGTAGTGCCCGGCGGCGTCGCGGGGGAACGTCGTGTGGAGGAGCTCGTGGCGGCGGACGATCTCGGTGAGCGCGCGCTCCAGCACGTCGACGCGCAGCCGCCCGCGGAAGGTGAGCCCCGCCTGGAAGTGGTACGACCGGCTCCCCGGCGAGAGCTCCTGGAGGAAGCAGACGCTCTCCTGCGAGAGCGCGGGCGGGATCCGCCGGTCGCGCGGGACGCGGGCGATGGGGGGGAGGGCGCGCCCGGCGGCACGCCCCGCCTCCACCGCGCGCGCCAGCGCCTCGACGGTGGCGTTCTCGAAGACGGCGGGGAGCGGGAGCTCGACCGAGAAGGCGTCGCGGATGCGCGAGGCCACGCGGATGGAGGCGAGCGAGTGCCCGCCCAGGGTGAAGACGTCGTCGTGCACCCCCACCCGCTCGATCCCCAGCACCTCGGCCCAGATGGCCGCCAGCACGCCCTCCGTCGCGGTGCGCGGCGCCACGTATCCGGCGCGCCCCGTCTCGGCCGAAGCCGCGGGCGCGGGGAGGGCGCGGCGGTCCACCTTCCCGTTCGGCGTCACCGGGAGCGCGTCCAGCGCCACGAAGGCGGCCGGGACCATGTACTCGGGGAGCCGCGCGCGAAGATGATCGCGAAGCAGGTCGTCCGACGGCGCGCCGGACTCCGTCGGGACGACGTACGCCACCAGCCGCTTGTCCGCGCCGGGCGCGTCTTCCCGCGCGACGACGACGGCCTCGCGGACGCCCTCGTGCGAGGCGAGCGCGCTCTCGATCTCCCCCAGCTCGATGCGGAAGCCGCGGACCTTCACCTGCTGGTCGATGCGGCCCATGAACTCCAGCGTCCCGTCCGGCCGCCACCGCGCCTGGTCGCCCGTGCGGTAGAGCCGCGCGCCGGGGACGGGGGAGAACGGGTCGGGGACGAAGCGCTCGGCCGTGAGCCCCGGGCGCCCCTGGTAGCCCCGCGCCACGCCGTCACCACCGGCGTACAGCTCGCCCGCCGCGCCCGGAGCGACGGGCTCCAACGCGGGATCAAGGACGTAGCACCGGGTGTTCGCGATCGGCCGGCCGATGCTCACGGGATCGCCCGCTTCGTCCGGCGACCGCATCACGTGGCACGTCGTGAACGTCGTCACCTCCGTCGGCCCGTAGCCGTTGACCATCACCAGCCCGGGGTTCAGCTCCATCACCCGCCGCACCTGCGGCGCCGCGAGCACGTCGCCGCCGGAGAGGAGGCGGCGGACGTTCTGGAACACCGCCGGACGCGAGTCGACCATCGGATGGAAGAGACCCGAGGTGAGCCACAGCGTCGTAATCGCTTCCCGGCGGATGAAGGCCCCCAGCTCGTCGAGCGACGGGGTGCGCGGGGGGAAGAGGACGAGCTTGGCGCCGCAGGAGAGCGGGCCCCAGAGCTCGAAGGTGGAGACGTCGAAGGCGATGGGGACGAACTGGAGGAAGGTCTCCTCCGGCGTGAAGTCGCAGTAGTCGTCCTGCGCCACGAGGCGAACGACGGCGCGGTGGGAGACCATCACGCCCTTGGGCCGGCCCGTCGAGCCCGAAGTGAAGAGGACGTAGGCGAGGTTGTCCTGCGTGGCGCCGCTGGCGAAGTCGTCCGCGCTCTCCACCGCGGCCTCCGTCTCCGCGGCGTCGAGGGACACCGTCTCGACGCCGTCGGGGACGCGGTCGGCGAGGTGCGGCTGGGCGACGACGAGGCGGACGCCGCCGTCCGCGACCATGTTCGCCAGGCGCTCGCGCGGGTAGGCGGGGTCGAGGGGGACGTAGGCGCCGCCGGCCTTGAGGACGGCGAGGAGGACGACGGGGAGCTCCAGGCTCCGCTCGGCGCAGACGCCCACGCGCGTCTCGGGCCCCACGCCCCGGCGGCGGAGCCACCGCGCCAGACGGTTGGCGCGCGCGCTCATCTCCGCGTACGACAGCGTGGCGTCCTCGAACTTCAGCGCAGTTCGCCCCGGATGCGCCCGCGCGGCGGCCTCCACCAGCTCGTGCACGCAGAGTGGCGGGAGGGGGCGCGCGGTGTCCTTCCAGGCGTCCTGCATCGTCCGGCGCTCCTCGCCGGCCGCCAGCGTCGACTCAGCCACGGGTGGTTCGTTCCGGTCGGGGTCGCGCGCGGCGGCGGGGAGGGTGAAGGCCGCCGCGATCAAGCGAAAGTGTACCGAAAACGTCTCGTGGGGCGCACGAAAGAGTGTCCGTGCGCTGGCCCCAGGGGCGCGGCGCACGGAACACCGGCCGTTCCAGGCCAGAACGTGACTCCCGGCCGGGCGGCCACCCTGCTCGACGTTTCGCTTAGCTTTCGACGGATAATGTATCGCCACGGACCCCGTCTTTCCACCCCCCGGGAACGGATGTGGGACGTCTTCAAACGGGCGGAACGGTGGACGAGGAGTCCGCCGCGAAGCCATGGAGACACCGGGGAATGCGTCCTCCCGTGCCCCATCTTTCCGCGGGATCCACGTCGTGCGCGGACGGAGGGGGGAAGCACCCGGGGGGAGCCGGGCCGAAAGGAACGCCCGCGTTTCACCGTGGAATCATGGGCGGAGATGAGTATCGAAATTTTTGGTTCTTCGTCGATTTAGAGCCTGTCCCCCAAACTCTGCGATCAGAGGGGGCTGAAGCCGGGACTTGAGCGCTCGGTAGCGCCGACGGAAGAGATTCGGGTGATCCAGGAGCGTAGATTCTGCTGCGGGGACGCGCGTCACCCCGCAAAGACGCCCT
>DATACF010000818.1:0-5715 GCA_036259235.1 Longimicrobium sp.
GGCCGGGGCGTTACGCCCCGGCCGTCTGCAGCGAGTGCACGAAGTCGGTGGCCAGCTCGTCGGCCGCCTGCACCGTCTCCGGCTTGAGCGCCGGGGCCGGCTCCGTGGCCACCACGGCGTGGCGGCGGGCCGCGTCGAGCACCGCCTCGGCCGAGAGGCGGATCTTGGACTCGCGGCGCTGCGTGGCCACCTCGAGGGCCTGGCGGGCGGCCTCCTCGGCCTGCTCCCAGGCCTTCAGGCTCAGCGCCCCGTGGGCCAGGTCGAGGAGCGCGCGGGCGGCCGCCTCCTCCATCTCGCGGCCGCGGAGGAGGACGCGCGTCTCGTCCCACGCCTGGCGGAAGGCCTCCACCTCGCCGGCGCCGCCCGCCGCGCGGGCGATGTCGGCCAGGACCAGGACGCGGACCACCGGGGTGGAGAGGTGCGGGAGGATCTCCTGCAGCACCCGCAGCGAGCGGGTGAAGTGCCCCTGCGTCGTCCACCAGTACGCCACGTCGTGCGCGAAGCTCGGGAGCTGCGGGTGGTGCGGGCCGTACGCCTCGAAGGCGGCCCGGGCCAGCTCCTCGGCCTCCTGCGCGCGCCCCGTCTCCACCGCGATCCCGAACAGCTCGTGGAGGGCCTGCCCCTCGATGGCGTGCAGCGAGTTGCGGCCGGCGGCCCGGAGGGCGCGGGTGTGGAAGCGCCGCGCGGCCGGGTAGGCGCCCCGCTGCGCGTACAGGTTCCCCAGCCCCACGAAGGCCAGCGCGTAGGTGGGCCAGTCGCCCACCTGGCGGGCCAGCGCCACCGTGCGCCGGTACCACGTCTCGGAGCGGGCGTGCTCGGCGCGGCGGCGGGCCAGGCGGCCCACGGCGTAGGCGGCCGCGGGGTCGCCCGGGGTCACCACGGCGGCCGCCTGCGCGAAGGCGAGCGCCACCGCCAGGAGCCCGCCCTCGTCGGCCCACTGCATGATCCGCCGGCAGGCCAGGGCCACGCTCTCCTCGCGCGCGCCGCCGCCCAGGATCCCGGCGATCGTCTTCAGCGGCTCCTCGATCTCGGCCGGCACCGCGGCGGCCAGGATCGCCGCCACCCGCGCCGGCTCGGCGTCCGCGGCGAAGAGGGCGCCCCGCTCCGTCTCGGAGACGCGGCCCCACAGCATGCAGTCGCGGAGCGACTGCCAGAGCACAAGCCCCAGCTCGCCCGGGACGTCGTCGAGGATCGAGAGCCCCTCGAAGACGTCTCCGCCTCCCAGCGTCAGGGCCGGGGGGACGCGCCAGCGGCGCGCGGTTTTCCTCTGCGGTGCCTTGAACTTGCGTTGTCTCATGGGCTGGCTTGAACGGAGCGTGGCGGGAAGGAAGAAACGTCGGGGAGAGTCCTGTCACGGAAAGCTAAATTAGAGGGATCGAAATCGCCAGACTTTCGTTTCCCGGAGTGTTAGATTTTGCTCAACTCCCGCTTCGACAAGGGTTTGCCATGCGCTCCTTTGGGGTTTCTCCCCTCGCGGGCGCCCTCACGGGCGCGGGGGACGACCGGGTGTGTTCCCGTTCGGGTACGTGCGCGCGGGGGTGCGACGGGAGCGGGACCGGGGGGTCAGCGCTGGCACTTCGCGCAGAAGAAGGTGGAGCGGCCGCCCTGGGCGATCCGCTGGACGGGGCGCCCGCACACCGTGCACGGCTCCCCCTCGCGGTCGTAGACGCGGAGGCGCCGGACGAACTCGCCGGGCTCGCCGCGGGCGTCGCGGTAGTCGAGGAAGGTGGTCCCCCGGTGCTCGATGGCCTCGGCCAGGACCTCGCGGACGCCGTCGCGGACGCGGGCGGCCTCGCGCTTCGTCAGCTGGTTCGCCGGTTTGCGGGGGTCGACCTTCGCGCGGAAGAGCCCCTCGCTGGCGTAGATGTTCCCCACTCCCACGACCCGCTTCTGGTCCATCAGCCAGCTCTTGACCGCCACCTTCGAGCGTCCGGCGGCCTCGTGGAGCCAGGCGGCGGTGAAGGCGTCGGAGAGGGGCTCGACGCCCAGCTCGCCGTCCCAGGCGCGCCAGGCGTCGTCCGTCATCCGCCAGAGGCGCCCGAAGCGGCGGGCGTCGTGGTAGCGGAGCTCGCGCCCGCCGTCGAGGGCGAAGCGCACCCCCAGGTGGGTGAGCTCCTCGTCCCCCTTCTTCGCCACCATCAGGCGCCCGGTCATCCCCAGGTTCACCACCAGCCGCTCGCCGCCCAGGTCGATGGCGATGTTCTTCGCCCGCCGGGCGACCGAGTGGATCTTCCGCCCGGTGAGCGCGTCCGCGAAGGACTCCGCGCTCTCGTCCTCGATCAGGTCGGGGCGGAGGACTTCGACCGCGCGGATGGTGGCGCCGGGGAGGTCCTCGGCGAGGCCGCGGACGATGGTCTCGACCTCGGGGAGCTCAGGCACCGGCCCCTCCTTCCGCGCGGGCGGCCTCGCGCCACCCGATGTCGCGGCGGAAGAGGCGCCCTTCGAACCCGATCCGCTCGGCGGCGGCCCGGCTCCGCGCCGCCGCCTCCGCGACGGTGGGGGCGAGGGCGGTGACCGCCAGGACGCGCCCGCCGGAGGTCACCAGCCGCCCCGCGTCGTCGCGCGCCGTCCCCGCGTGGAAGACGATCACCTCCTCCGCCGTCTCGACGTCGGGGGGGAGGTCGATGGGGAGCCCCTTCGCGTAGTCGCCCGGGTAGCCGCCGGAGGCGAGGACGGTGGTGGCCGCCGCGCCGCTTTCCCAGTCGAGCGTCATCCCCTCGATGGAGCCGCCGCGGGCGATGGCGAGGAGGGGCTCCAGGAGCGAGGAGCGGAGGAGGGGGAGGACGACCTGCGTCTCGGGGTCGCCGAAGCGACAGTTGAACTCGACGACCTTCGGGCCCTCGGGGGTGAGCATGAGCCCGGCGTAGAGGAGGCCGCGGAAGGGGCGCCCCTCGGCCTCCAGCGCGGCCACGGTGGGGAGGAGGATGTCGCGGGTGACCGTCTCCATCAGCGCCGGGGTGGCGAGGGAGACGGGGGCGTAGGCGCCCATCCCCCCCGTGTTGGGCCCGGTCTCGCCCTCGCCCACGCGCTTGTGGTCCTGCGCGGGGAGCATGGGGAGGACGCTCCGGCCGTCGGTGAGCGCGAAGACGGAGAGCTCCTCCCCCGTCATCCGCTCCTCGAGGACCACCTCCGCCCCCGCGCCGCCGAACGCCGTCCCCGCCATCATCTCGCGCACGGCGGCCAGCGCCTCGCCCGTGGTGTCGCAGACGACGACGCCCTTTCCGGCGGCGAGGCCCGAGGCCTTCACGACGAGCGGGTGGTCCGCCGCCCGGACGTAGTCCTCGGCGGCGGCGAGGTCGGTGAAGCAGGCGAAGGCGGCGGTGGGGATCCCGTGGCGCTGCATGAGTCCCTTGGCGAACGCCTTGGAGCTCTCGATCTCGGCGGCGGCCTGCCCGGGGCCGAAGACGGTGAGGCCGTGCGCCGAGAAGTGGTCGGCGATTCCCGCGGCGAGCGGGGCCTCGGGGCCGACGACGGTGAGGTCGACGCCGTGCTGCTCGACCCACGCGGCGAGCGGCGCGATCTCGTCCGGCGTCAGGGGGAGCGAGGTGGCGCCCTCCATCCCCCCGTTGGCGCGGGTGACGAAGAACTCGGCCTCGGGCGCGTCGCGCCGGAGCTTCCAGAGGAGGGCGTGCTCGCGCCCTCCGTTGCCCACGATCAGGATCTTCAAGCCGGCCGTCCACCCGGGGGAGTCGCGTCGTCGGTTCGTCCGAAGCGGGGATGATATCCGGTGCGGGCGCCGGGATCAAATCGGCGCGCGCGGGCGGCTGGGGCGGCGCTGTCCCGGCGGGCGGGGCGCGCATGTCCCGGTCGACGCGGGCGGCGCCTCGCGCGCGATCGTAAGCGCCTCGTACGGAACACCTTGCGATTCCGCGTCCGCCGGAATGCCCCTTGCCCCGGCGTCTGATCCCCGGCCGCCCGCGCGGCACACCGCCCCTCCTCTCCAGGAGCACCCGTCCATGGCCGCTCTGCGCCCCGATAAGGTGAAGTACATCGTCGTCCACACCGCCGCGGCGACGATGCGCAACGTCGACGCGAAGGAGATCGACCGCTGGCACAAGGCGAACGGGTGGCAGGGGATCGGCTACCACTACGTGATCCTGAACGACCGGCACGACCACAAGGCGGAGGGGACGCTGGAGAAGGGGCGGCCGATCGGCGAGCAGGGGGCGCACGTGGCGGGGATCAACGACGTCTCCGTCGGCATCTGCTGCGTGGGCGACGGCGACCGCGACGACTTCACCCCGAAGCAGATGGCGCGGCTCCTCGACCTGATCACCGAGCTCCGCCGCCGCTTCGACGTCGCGGTCGAGGACGTGATCGGCCACCGCGAGGTCAACGACCTCATCCGGAAGGGGATCGTCAACGAGAAGTACAAGACGGGGAAGACGTGCCCGGGGCGGAAGGTGAGCATGGACGAGATCCGCGCCGCCCTCCGCGAGCGCGACCAGCGCGACGACCCGCTCCCCGTGCGCGAGCCCGACCTCACCATCATCGACCCCGGGACCCCGGACCTCGTCTGGCTCCCCAACGTGGTGATCCTCGGCGACGAGCGCTTCGTCAGCGACGGCGAGGAAGCGATCGTCTGATCTTCGGCGGACCGGCATGGACGAGAGCGCCCCGGGCACGGCGATGCCCGGGGCGCTTTTTCGTCGGTGCTGACATCCGCTCGCCGGACGCGCACCTCCCGAAGTGATGAATAAAACGCTTTACAGAACGATCCTTTTGATTAGTTATATAAAAAGAGAGTGTCTTTCGCTTTCTCGTCCCCGCTCTCCGGCCGTCCCAAAGCTCCGGCCGGGGCCCAGGTAAGGAGGCGGCATGGAGTCGCTGGAGCAAAACCGCACGCACTACCAGGACGTCTACGCCCGGGTGCGGGCCGGCGACGTCGTCCGCGCCGCGCGCGCGAAGGCCGCGTCGCTGGACCGCGTCATCCAGGTGCACACCAGCTGGGCGGGGCTCTACATGGGCGGCTTCCAGCACCGTCTCGACGGCGCGCGCGTGCTGGAACTGGGGGCGGGCGACGGGGTGAACGCGCTGGTGATGGCGTCGCTGGGGGCACGAGTGGTCGCCATCGACATCGCCGAGGCGTCAGCCGCGCTGGTGGAGGAGGCCGCGCGGGGACTAGGCGTGGAAGACCGTGTCCAGGCGCTGACGGGCGACTTCGCTGTGATGAAGCTCCCGCCGGGATCCTTCGACTTCGTGGTGGGGAAGGCGTTCCTCCACCACCTCGACCCGGAGCAGGAGGGCCGCTACCTCCGGAAGGCGGCGGAGGTGCTGCGTCCCGAGGGCGAGGCCCGGTTCCTGGAGCCGGCGTGCAACAGCCTCGTCCTCGACCGCCTCCGGACGCTGGTCCCCGTCCCCGGGCGGCCGTCGGCCCTGGCCCGCCGAGCCTACGCCGAGTGGCTGGCCAACGACCCGCACCCGGTGCGCGACAACAGCTCGTGGCACTACCTGGAGGCGGCCCGGCGGTACTTCGGCCACGTCGAGGCCACGCCCCTCGGCGCGCTGGAGCGCTTCCACCGCCTCCTCCCCCGCGGGCGGATGAACCACGCCTTCCGCCGGTGGGCGCTCCGGGCCGAGCGGCGCTTCCCGGCGCCGGTGCGGCTGGTGCTCGCCAGGTCGCAGACCCTCGTGTTCCGCGAGCCGCTCGCCGCGCGCTCCGCGGGGCCGCGCGAGGCGGTGGCGCGGTAGGCGCCCCTCGGGAGGGGCGCGGGG
>DATACF010000819.1:0-7468 GCA_036259235.1 Longimicrobium sp.
AAGCTTTCCGTGGCCGAGTCGGTGGCGCTGGGGACGTCGCTGGGGGTGCTGGTGCTGGCGGGGGCGGCGCTCGGCTGGGCGGCGCGGAACCCGCACCCGGCGGTGCGCGCGGTGGCGGGCGTGCAGTGCTGGATCGCCCGGAAGCGGGGGAAGGCGCGCCCCGCGCGGCCGGGGTCGTCGGTGCAGCGGCTCCTGCGGGCGCTCCGGGCGATGGGGCGGCGCGGCCGGTGGCGCCTCCCGCTGGCGGCGACGGCGCTGGCGGTGGCGTTCGACATGGCGGCGCTCCACTTCGTCCTCCTGGCCGCGCGGGAGCCGGTGGGATTCGGCGTGCTGCTGGCGGGGTACGGGCTCCCGACGCTCCTGTCGCGGGTGGCGGTGATCCCCGGCGGGGTGGGGCTGGTGGAGGGGACGATGATCGGGATCTTCGTGGCCCTCGGCGTCCCCGCGCCCACGGCGGTGCTGGCCGTCCTGGCCTACCGCGTCCTCTCGTTCTGGGTGCCGAACGCGGCGGGGATGCCGCTCATCCCCGTCTTCCAGGCGCGCGGCGGCTCCCCGGCGGGCGGCTGAAGCCGCGGCAACGACGGCGCGAAGTCCGCCTGCGCGGACTGGGGGCGGCCCTCGCGGCGCGGGGCGGAGGGCGGCGGGAGGGCGAGGAACGATACGCGATGCGGACCGGGGGGCGATTCCCCCGGCCCGCGCTCGTCATCGGGCGTACTTTCGTACTCCCGTACTTTCCGGATCAGCCGCGGGGGTACTTCTCGCGGTCGGGGGTGTCGCTGTCGCGGGCGCCGGGTCTGGCTTCGGAGACGTCGCCGTCGGCGCGGTTCTCGTGCTTGCCCTCCTTCTTGAGGTCGAGGCGCTGCTGGTGCGACATCCCGCTCTGGGCGTCGGTGTGCTGGTGGCTGGCGCCGGTGGTGGCGCCCATCTCGCTCGGCTTCTTGCCGCTTTCGTGGGCGTCGCGCGCGGCCTGGCGCTTCTGCTCCTCGTTCCCTTCCATCTTCTTCCCGCCCATCCGCACCTCCTTGCAAAGACATGGAACCCGTTGCGGTGAGGGCGGATGCGTGCGGCAAGCATCGTACCTCGCGGCGCGCGGGCGTTGCGCGCGACGGGGCGGAGGCGGATGATGGTGGGATGCGCGACGACGACGAGGTCACGGTACGCCCGGCGGGGGCGGAGGACGCGGAGGGGCTGGCCCCGCTGCTCACGGCGCTGGGCTACCCGAGCACGCCGGAGCAGGTGCGGGGGCGGATGGAGCGGATCGGGGCCGACGCCGACTACCACACGCTGGTGGCGGAGCGCGGCGGTCGGCTGGTGGGGATGGCGGGGGTGCGGCGGGGGTGGAAGTACACCGACGACCGGCCGTACGCCGAGCTGATGTCGCTGGTGGTGGACGCGGGCGAGCGGGGGCGCGGCACCGGCGCGGCGCTGGTGGCCGCGGCCGAGGCGTGGACGCGCGCCCAGGGCGGCGAGCTCCTCCTCCTCAGCACGGCGCTCCACCGCGAGGGGGCGCACCGCTTCTACGAGACTGTCGGCTACGAGCAGACCGGCCGGCGCTACGTGAAGAAGCTGTCCTGACGGCGCGGCTTTACGCGCCGGTCCCCAGGAACGTCAGCGCGCCGCCGACCAGGAGGATGAAGCCCAGGATGCGGGCGCGGGCGGCGCCGGTCTCGGGGCCGCGGACGGCGTTGCGGCCGATCTTCTCGTCGGCGAGGACGAAGACGAGACCCAGGGCGATGGCGGCGAGGCCGGCGAGGGGGACCAGCATGGGGGGAACTCCGGGGTGATGCGGGGCTCGCGGGTGAGCGGCCGGTGCGCCGCCGACTCCCGTGGGGACCGACCCGAACCGAACCGTCACCGCGCCGCCGCACCGTCCGTGCCTCGGGACAAAGTGCGCCGGCAGGGTGGAAATATGAGCGCCGTTCAGCGGAGGGCAAGGGGGCTCGTTGGGAGAGTGAGGAGATGGAGGCGGGGCGCGGGGGCGGGCGGTGGTGGGTGCGCCGGCTCCGGCGCGGCCGGGGGTGGGGGCCGCCGCGGGCGCGCGAAGGAGCCGGTCGCACGTTATCGACGTTCGCGCGCCGTTGCATGAGGGATGCGGGCCCGGAGGGCGAAGACCCTGGCGGAGGGGAACGCGATGGGGTTCGCAATCCGAAGAGACGCGGCGGAGGGCATGGAGTCCGCCAGGGGCTTCGCCGCGTTGGAAACGGTAGTATCGTTTCCTACGCGGCCCGCAGCCCGGCCCGGAGCGCAGCGGAGGGACATGCCCGGATCCGCAGTCGCCGTAAGCCGTTGCCGTTAAGAGAGACGGCCCCGCCTTGACAGCCCCGGACGAACGCTCGATTCTGTCTCCTCAAGACCCGCTCTGTCGACGATATACGATCCGCCGCGCCCCTCCTGAAAAACCGAGGGAGCGCGCCGACCCTTCCGTCCCACAAGGAGTGCAGATGCAGAGAGCCGCCGCCCGCCCGGCGCGCCTCGCCGCGCTGGGGCTCGCCCTGCTGGCCGCCCCCCACGCCCCGGCAGACGCCCAGACGCGCCTGACGAGCCCGCGCGAGGAGTTCGGCCACGAGATCGGCGCCGACTACGTCCTCCCCAACTACCAGCAGCTGGTGGCGTACTGGCGCAAGCTCGACGCCCAGTCCGACCGGATGTCGCTGGTGGACATCGGCCGCACCGCCGAGGGGCGCACGCAGTACATGGCCATCGTCACCTCCCCCGAGAACCACCGCAACCTCGAGCGCTACCGCCAGATCGCCGGGCGCCTCGCCCGCGCCGAGGGCGTCGACTCGGCCGAGGCCCGCCGCCTGGCCCGCGAGGGCAAAGCGGTCGTCTGGATCGACGGCGGCCTCCACGCCACCGAGGTCCTGGGCGCGCAGCAGCTGATGGAGACGCTCTGGCAGCTCGTCTCGCGCGACGACGCGGAGACGCGCCGCATCCTGGACGACGCCATCGTCCTGATGGTGCACGCCAACCCCGACGGGATGGACCTGGTCTCCGACTGGTACATGCGCGAGTCCGACCCGAAGAAGCGCTCGCTGAACGGGGTCCCGCGGCTCTACCAGAAGTACATCGGGCACGACAACAACCGCGACTTCTACATGTCGACGCAGCCCGAGTCGGAGAACATGAACCGGGTGCTGTACACGCAGTGGTACCCCCAGATCATGTACAACCACCACCAGACGGGCCCCACGGGAACGGTGATGTTCGCGCCCCCCTTCCGCGACCCCTTCAACTACGTCTACGACCCGCTGATCCTCACCTCGCTCGACCTGGTGGGGGCGGCGATGCACAACCGCTTCGTGGCCGAGGACAAGCCGGGGGTCACCATGCGGCGCGGGGCCAACTACAGCACGTGGTGGAACGGGGGGCTGCGCACGACAACGTACTTCCACAACATGATCGGCCTGCTGACGGAGACGATCGGCAACCCGACGCCGATGGACATCCCGTTCGTGGCCAACCGCCAGCTCCCGAACGCCGACCTCCCGCACCCGATCGCGCCGCAGCGGTGGCACTTCCGGCGGTCGATCGACTATTCGGTGACGGCCAACTACGCGGTCCTCGACGTGGCCTCGCGCTACCGCGAGACCTTCCTCTACAACATCTGGCGGATGGGGCGGAACTCCATCGACCGCGGGAGCCGCGACTGGTGGACGACGTACCCGCGCCGGGTGGACGCGGTGCGCGACTCCATGCGCGCCCGCAGCAGCGCGCGGCGCACCGACGCGGACGCGGTGATGGCGCCGGGCGGGCTCTTCCAGGGCGCGCCGGGCCCGGAGGAATCGGCGCAGTTCCTGGCCATGCTCCGCCGCCCCGACTGGCGCGACCCGCGCGGCTACATCCTCCCCAGCAGCCAGCCCGACTTCCCCACGGCGACGGAGTTCGTCAACACGCTCCTGGAGAACGGGGTCGAGGTGCACCGCGCCACCCGCGAGTTCGCCGTGGGCGGGAAGCGCTACCCGGCGGGGAGCTACGTGATCTGGACGGCGCAGGCGTTCCGCCCGCACGTCCTCGACATGTTCGAGCCGCAGGACCACCCCAACGACTTCCGCTACGAGGGGGGCCCGCCGATCCCGCCGTACGACAACGCGGGGTGGACGCTGGCGTACCAGATGGGCGTAGAGTTCGACCGGGTGCTGGAGGGCTTCGAGGCGCCCGCGGAGCGGATCACGGAGTGGAACGTGGCGCCCCCGCCGGGGACGGTGGCCCAGCCGCGCCAGCGCGTGAGCGGCTACACGCTGTCGCCGCGGCAGAACAACGCCTTCGAGGCGGTCAACCGGCTCCTGGCCGAGGGCGCCGAGGTCTACCGCTTCACCGGCGGGAGCGGCGTCGAGCCGGGGACCTTCTACGTCACGGGCGCCTCGCGCGAGCGGGTGGAGACGCTGGCCCGCGAGCTGGGCGTGGACTTCGGGTGGCCGCGGAGCGTCCCGGCGGAGCGCGAGCGGGTGCGGCCGCTCCGGGTGGCGCTCTGGGACCGCTACGGCGGGTCGATGCCTTCGGGGTGGACGCGGTGGATCTTCGAGCAGTTCCACTTCCCCTTCTCGGTGGTGTACGCGCCGGAGCTCGACGCGGGGAACCTGAACGCGAAGTACGACGTGATCGTCTTCGTCGACGGGGCCATCCCCGAGCAGGACCGGCAGGGGGGCGGCGGGTTCTTCTTCGGCGCCATGCCCGACCCGGCGACGGTGCCGGCGGAGTTCCGCGACCGGATCGGGAACGTGACGGTGGCGAAGACGGTGCCGCAGCTGCGGAGCTTCCTGGAGAACGGCGGGACGGTGGTGACGATCGGGAGCTCGGTGGTCCTGGGCCGCCACCTGGGGCTCCCGGTCGAAGACCACCTGGTGGAGCGCGCGGCCGACGGCACGGTGCGCCACCTCCCCCGCGAGAAGTTCTTCGTCCCCGGCTCGGTGCTGCGGGTGGCGGTCGATCCCCAGCACCCGGCCGCGTGGGGGATGGGGAGCGAGGCGAACGTAATGTTCGACGACTCGCCGGTCCTCCGCCTCGGCCCCGGCGCGGAGGCCGCGGGGGTGCGGCGGATCGCGTGGTTCGACAGCGCGACGCCGCTGCGGAGCGGGTGGGCGTGGGGGCAGCAGCACCTCCAGAACGGGGTGGCGGCGGCCTCGGCGCCGGTGGGGCGCGGGACGCTCTACATGTTCGGCCCCGAGATCGCCTTCCGCGCGCAGCCGCACGGCACCTTCAAGCTCCTCTTCAACGCGCTCTACGACGCGGCGACGGGGCCGGCGCGGTAAGCGGCCTGAGATGCAAAGCAGCGACGGCGGGGTCCGCGCGGATGCGCGGGCCTCGCCGTCGTTTCGTCTCCGGCGCGTGGGGTCAGGACGGACGCGGCTCGAGGGCGACGACGTCCGCGTTCGCACGGACCCATTGCTGGTAGGTGTGGGCGTACCGCTTCAGACGCTTGAACTTCGCGCGGAACTGCTTCACCTTCACCTCGTTGACGCTCAGGAACGCCTGCTTCGACGCCCATTCCGAGGTGACGAAGCCCCCGGCTTCGACCCCATACTCGACGTAGTGGCTGTCGACAATCACCCAGTCCTGCACCAGGTTCGACTCCTGGACCTCGTAGTCCCAAGCGACGAAGACCTCAATACCGTCATCGGCCTGCTGCTGGAGGACGTCCAGAACTCTGCGATCGACCCGCTGGATGGCGGGGTCGATCACCTGCTGGTGGGCCAGCACGAAGATGCGCTGGACTCGCACGCCGCGCTTTTTCGCGGCCACGTTCTCGGCGTAGTAGTTGGCCATGTGCGGCTGCTTCCACGCCGCGACGTGCTGCACGCCGCGTCCGATGTGGACGGCGAAGAGCTCCTCCTGGCACTGCCCGAGAAGGTCGGTCAGCAGGTGGAAGACCACCTCGGCCCGATCGCCGATCTTTCCGTCGGAGAGGTTCAGGAGCGACTGGCGGCAGGTGTCGAGAACCGCGGAGGTCTGGCTGAGAATGATGTCGTGTTTGCCCCCCCACCGCGTCGCCACCCTCCCGGCCAGGCGGTAGATCTCGAGTTGGTCACGGAGGCGGCCGTCGACCCCCTCGAGGAGCTTCGCGGCCCGCTCGTTGGCGTCGCGCCGGTACTCCTCAAGCTTGGTGTGGATCTCGTGCTTGAGGACGGCGGTGGTGGCCGTAATCTGCAGGCCCAGGATCGCGGTCGCGTACGCGATCGGGTCTTCCTTGCCGCGGATCGCGACGAAGAGGAGGCCAACGATCACCGATGCCGCGGCCATGACGAATTCGAGCAAATAGGGCTGCAGCGCCGCGACGGCCCGCGCGAACACGGAATCGTCCCGGGCCTCGGAAGCCGTGCGCGTGAAGGGAGGATGGGCGGAAGGTACCGCAATGGATCGTGCATTCATGGGACCCTCGCATGATTGAGCCGCGCTCCTGAAGCCATTGCACTCGCCGCAATTTTTGCACCGGACGCACCCCGGTCCGACCTCGCGAGAGGGGCGTCTCGCGCCGTCCGGATCCACGCCCCCTTTTCCCACCGCTTCCGCTGCCCCATCCTTCACATCGTCCACCCGGCCCGCACCCCGCCCCGACGACACGCACCGCATGACCCGACTCGCCCGCCTCCCGCTCCTCCTCCTCGCCTTCCTGGTCGCGACCACCGACGCCGCCGCCGCGCAGGAGGAGGCGACGGTGGTGATCCTGGTGCGCCACGCGGAGAAGGTGACCGTGGACCCGAACGACCGTGACCCGGCGCTCACCGCGGCGGGCGAGACGCGGGCCCGGGCGCTCGCGCAGGCGCTGGAGGGCGCGGGGGTGGACGCCGTCATCACCACGCAGTTCCAGCGGACGCGCAACACCGCGAAGCCGGTGGCGGACGCGCTGGGGATCACGCCGGCGGTGATCGCCTCCGGCCCCAACCTCCTCGCGCAGATCGCCGAGGCCGTCCGCACGCGCCACGCGGGGCAGACGGTGCTCGTCGTCGGCCACAGCAACAGCGTGCCGGGGACGATCGAGGCGCTGGGCGGGCCGAAGGTGGCGGAGATCTGCGAGAGCCAGTACGCCAACCTCTTCGTGATGGTGCTGCGCGCGGGCGAGGCGCCCACGCTGGTGCGCTCGCGCTACGGCGCGGCGGACCCGGCGCCGGGGCCGGAGTGCGCGGGGATGATGGCGCAGTAGGCGGAGGATTCGGCGCGGTTCGACGGGCTTGCATCGCATTCCGCCGCCGCGGCGCCCCCCTCCCCCGGCCCCTCCCCCCGCACGCAGGGTGCGTGCGTGAGGAGGGGAGAGCTCCAACCCGATCCGCGACCTGCGAGCCCTCCTCCACACCTTCTCCGCCCCGCGCGACGACGCCGTTCTCCCCCTCTCCCAGGGGGTCCCAGGGGGTTGGGAGAGGGGGAGAACGGCGTCGTCGCGCGGCGCGGAGAAGGTGTGGAGGAGGGCTCGCAGGTCGCGGATCGGGTTGGAGCTCTCCCCTCCTCACGCACGCACCCTGCGTGCGGGGGGAGG
>DATACF010000820.1:0-5379 GCA_036259235.1 Longimicrobium sp.
GGTTGCGGCGCACCTTGTCGCGGTCGACGTACGGCCGCTCGTGGTGGAGGTGGAGGACCGGCGCGCGGAAGCGGAGCTGCTTCCCCCGCACCCCGGCGTTCTCCAGGCACTCGCCCACCGCGCGGTCGAGGCCGCCGTACGCCATCTCCATGTCGTACCCGTTCACCCGGAACAGGTCCGCCCGCCACCCGCTCGCGTTGTGCCCGTTCCACGTCGGCTTCGTCGGCGTCAGCGCGTCGAGCACCCGCGCGACCGAAGGCGAGCGCACCAGCCGCAGCGCGTGCCGCCCCGGCCGCCACCCCTTCGCCCGCAGCCACGCCACGTCCGCCACCCGCCCGCTCCGCACGTCCTCCGGCGTGATCGCCTCGCTCACCGCCTGCGGGAGCTTCAGGTACCCCCCCGAGAGGAAGCGCCCCGGCTCCGCCAGCCGCAGGTGCACGTCCACGAAGTCCGCCCGCGGGATGCAGTCGCCGTCGGTGAAGATCAGGTAGTCGCCCTCGGAAGCCAGGATGGCCCGGTTGAGGATCTCCGTCTTCCGGAATCCCCGGTCCTCGTGCCAGACGTGCCGGAGCTGGAGCCCCGTCTCCCCCCGCAGCCGCTCGATCAGCGCCCGCGTCTCCTCCCCCGACCCGTCGTCGGCCACCACCACCTCGAAGTCGCGCCGCGTCTGCGCCGCGAACCCCCACAGCACCAGCTCCAGCGCCCGCGGCGAGTTGTAGGTGGTGAAGATGACGGACGCCTTCATCGCGCCCACCTCGACCGCTCAGCGAAGCGAGATCCGAAGGTGCGTACTTTCGCACTTTCGCACTCTCGCACTTCCGCACTCACGCACTCACGCACTTCCGCACTCCCGCGAAGCGGGCATCAGTCACCGACCTGGAGGACCGCCAGGAACGCCTCCTGGGGGATCTCGACGGTGCCGACCTGCTTCATCCGCTTCTTCCCCTCCTTCTGCTTCTCGAGGAGCTTGCGCTTGCGGCTGATGTCGCCGCCGTAGCACTTGGCGGTGACGTTCTTCCGCATCGCCTTGATCGATTCGCGGGCGATGATCTTGTTCCCGATCGCCGCCTGGATCGCCACCTCGAACTGCTGCCGGGGGATCAGCTGCCGGAGCTTCTCGGCCACCGTGCGCCCGTACTCGTACGCCTTGTCCTGGTGGATGATCACGCTGAAGGCGTCGACCGGGTCGCCGTTGATCATCATGTCGAGCTTCACCAGCGGGTTGTCGCGGTAGTCCGCGAACTCGTAGTCGAGCGACGCGTAGCCGCGGGTGGCGCTCTTGAGCCGGTCGTAGAAGTCGAGGACGATCTCGGCCAGCGGGAGCTCGTAGGTCAGCTCCACCCGCTGCGGGTCGGGGTAGCTCATGCCACGGAAGTCGCCCCGCCGCTCGTGGCAGAGCTTCTGGACCGCGCCGATGTAGTCGGCCGGCGTCATGATCCGGGCGCGGACGTACGGCTCGGCGATGTGGTCGATCCGCGTGCGGTCCGGGAGCGCGCTCGGGCTCTCGATCCAGAGCACCTCGGCGTCGGTCATCACCACCCGGTACTTCACGTTGGGGACGGTGGTGATGAGGTCGAGGTCGAACTCTCTCTCCAGCCGCTCCTGGATGATCTCCATGTGGAGGAGCCCCAGGAAGCCGCAGCGGAAGCCGAACCCCAGCGCCAGCGAGGTCTCGGGCTCGTAGGAGAGCGAGGCGTCGTTGAGCTGGAGCTTCCCGAGGGCGTCGCGGAGCTCCTCGTACTGCTCGGCGTCGGTGGGGTAGATCCCCGCGAACACCATCGGCTTGACCTCCTGGTAGCCGGGGAGGAGGTCGGTGGCCTGGTTCTCCGCGTCGAAGATGGTGTCGCCCACCCGGGTGTCGGAGACCTTCTTGATCCCCGCGACGATGTACCCCACCTCGCCCGGTCGGAGCTCGGGGAGCTTGTAGCGCCCGATGGCCAGGTACCCCACCTCGTCGACCGGGTAGACCGCGTCGCTCGCCCCGAAGGCGATCCGCATCCCCGGCCGGAAGACCCCGTCGACGACGCGGATGGAGGGGATGGCGCCCTGGTACTTGTCGTAGTACGAGTCGAAGATCAGCGCCCGCGGCGGGGCGTCCGGGTCGCCCTCCGGGGGCGGGATGCGGGCCACGATCGCCTCCAGGAGCGCCTCGATCCCGATCCCGGCCTTGGCCGAGACCAGGAGGACGTCGTCGGGGTCGACCCCCAGGAGGTCGACCAGCTCCTCGCGCCGCCGCTCGGGCTCGGCGCCGGGGAGGTCGATCTTGTTGAGGATGGGGATGATCTCCAGCCCCGCCTCCATGGCCAGGAAGAGGTTCGAGAGCGTCTGCGCCTGCACCCCCTGGGAGGCGTCGACGACCAGGATGGCCCCCTCGCACGCCGCCAGCGAGCGCGAGACCTCGTAGGTGAAGTCGACGTGCCCGGGGGTGTCGATCAGGTTCAGCTCGTAGTCGCCGCCGTCCTTCGCCAGGTACCGCATGCGGACGGCGTTCAGCTTGATCGTGATCCCCCGCTCGCGCTCGATGTCCATCGAGTCGAGGATCTGGTCCTTCATCTCGCGCATCTGGAGGGTGCGCGTGGACTCGATCAGGCGGTCGGCCAGCGTCGACTTCCCGTGGTCGATGTGGGCGACGATGCAGAAGTTCCGGATGTGCTCTATGCGCAAAGCGAAAGTCTCGCGGACGGATCGGGCGGTGAGGTTTTGGGCGCTACAAGGTACCCAAACGAGAGGGGTTCAGAAAGCCCCGCGACCGGTACACCGAAGCGGGCGAAACGGTTGCCCGATCGGCGCGGGCGGCGTTAACTTCCCGCCCGGACGGCAGGGGCCGTCCGCTCCGCCCGCCTCCGCCGCCCGGCCCCGGGCGTCTCCCGAGGTCCCGACTCCGGCCCCGAACCCCGGCTTTCCGCGGACGGAAGCGGCGCCTTCGCTGCCCGCGTCCGCGACCGTTCCGCGCACACATCACGGACACACGGACAGACTTTCCATGAGAGCACACCTCGTCCGCACCGCGCTCCCGCTGGCGGTGGCGCTCGCCGCCGCGCCCGCCGCCGCGCAGATCCCGCTCACCCCCCGCGCGCTGGGGATGGGCGGCGCCTCGTACGTCGCCGCCGCGCGCGGCCAGGAGGCGCTCTTCCTGAACCCCGCCAACCTGGGGCTCCCGGGGCAGCCGCACTGGTCGTTCGCCCTCCCGCAGCTCGCCGCCGGCGAGACGACGGTGGGGATCGGCTTCGGCGACCTCCTCGACTTCATCGAGTACGGCGACCTCGAGGACGACCGCAAGGCCGAGATCCTCGCCGAGATCCCCGACCAGGGGACCGAGCTCGCCGCCGACATCCGCGTCCCGCTGGCCGCCATCCAGCTGCGCCGCGTGGCCGTCGGCGTCTCGTACGCCGTCGTCGGCAACCACACCGTCGAGAAGGACCTCGTCGACCTGCTGCTCAACGGCGTCGACCAGACGCGCCTGATCGGCGGCGGCTACGACGTCGCGGGGATCCGCGAGAACACCGACGGCTTCCGCGCCACCTTCCTCGACTTCGCCGCGGGGTACGGGAACCGCGTCGGGCCGGTCGCGCTGGGCGTCACCGGCCACTACTACCGGGGGACCGACCTGGTCCGCTCGGGGGTCACCGCCGTCGACCCCCAGATCGCCGACCAGGACGTGGAGGTCCGCTACTCGGGGGTCCGCCGCGAGGGGGGGAACGGCTTCGGGCTCGACGTGGGCGCGGCCTTCCAGCCCACCCCGGCGCTCACGATCAGCGCCTCGATCGGGAACCTCGTCAACACCTTCGAGTGGGACGACCAGCTCCGCTTCCGCGAGGTGATCGTCAACCGCGAGGACTACGAGAGCGGCGATCTGAACGACCTCAACTCCGAGTACGTCCAGAACGAGACCGACTACGACGGGACGACGGCCTCCGCCGCGGTCCAGGCGCTGGCGGCCGACATCGACGTCGACACCAAGCTCCCGCGCACCCTCCGCGCCGGGGCGGCGTTCAAGCCCGGCACCGGGACGACCGTCGCCGTCGGGCTCCAGACCAACCTCGACGAGAGCCGGCTGGCGGGGATCTACGACGAGGGCTTCTCGCTCGGCGTGCAGCAGCAGGTCGCCATCCTGGGGCTGCGGGCGGGGATCGCCAAGGTCGGCGACGGGAACCTGCTCTCGGCCGGGCTCTCGGTGGGCCCCATCCACCTCGGGCTGGCGCGCGTCAACACGGGCGACTACGCCGGCGCCGACCGCAAGGGGTGGATCGCGACGTTCGGCCTCGGCACCAGCAGCCAGAGCACGATGCCCTGATCGTCCTTCGGCGGTCGTGGCGTGACGAAGGGCGGCTCCTCTCGCGAGGGGCCGCCCTTTTTCGCGTCTTCCGCTTCCGCCGGAACGGCAACTTCAACTGCAACGGCTTACGGCAACCGCGGACTTGGGCGTGTCCCTCCGCTGCGCTCCGGGCCGGGCTGCGGGCCGCGTAGGCAACGATACTACCGTTGCCAACGCGGCGGAGCCCCTGGCGGACTCCATGCACGCCTCGGCATCGCTTCGGATCGCGATCCCCTGCGCATTCCCCTCCGCCAGGGTCTCCGCCCTCCGGGCCCGCATCCCTCACGCAAATTCGCTCAACGGCGGAACTTCGATCGCGTTCGACGGGATTGCGTCGCATGCCTCGGCCTCCGCGGCCCCCACCCCCCGGCCCCCTCCCCCGCTTCGCGAGGGAGGGGGAGAACTCCATGCCGATCCGCGACTTACGAGCTCTCCCCACCTCTGATCCCGCCTCGCGCTCCGGACCGCAATGTCCCCTCTCCCGGAACGGGTCCCGGAACGGGAGAGGGTGGCGAGCCTCTAAGCGAGCCGGGTGAGGGCCCCGCGCGGAGCCCTCCCGTACACAAGCTCCAACGCACTAACGCACTCTCGCACTCCCCTACACCGTCACCGGCAGCGCCACCTCCACCGCCGGCGCCGCCGGGCGCGCCGGCACCAGCGTCCGCCAGCCGTACGGGTCGGGGAGCTCGCCGCGGGCGATGCCGAGGAAGCGGCCCTGGATGTCGCGGGTCACCGGCCCGGGGCGCCCCTCGCCGACGGGGATGCCTTCGACCGAGCGGATCGGGGTCAGCTCGGCGGCGGTGCCGGTGAAGAAGGCCTCGTCGCACACGTGCAGGAGCTCGCGGGGGAGGCTCTCCTCGCGGACCTCGTACCCCGCGTCGCGCGCCAGCCGGATCACCGCGTCGCGGGTGATCCCCCCCAGGATCCCGGCCGAGAGCGGCGGGGTGAACACCGTCCCCTCGCGGACCAGGAAGAGGTTCTGCCCCGTCCCCTCCGAGAGGTAGCCCGCCGCGTCGAGCATGATGGCCTCGGCCGCCCCGCGGCGGCGCGCCTCCTCCTTGGCG
>DATACF010000821.1:0-1505 GCA_036259235.1 Longimicrobium sp.
AGAGAACTTCAAAGGGGTTCTCCGCTGACTCTGCTCCTCTGCGTGAGACTTCTTTTTAGTCGGTCGGATTCACCGACCGCTGTTCCACCGGCACGCCGTCTCCGCCGCCGTCGTCCCGATCCGGTCGAGGAGCTCCTTCGACGGGATGCCGCTCTCCCGCGGCGCTGACGGTACCTCGGCGACCTCGCCGGAAGGGGAGACGGCGTAGAGGGGCTGGCGGAGCTGGTGGTCCCACGGGCGGAAGGAGAGGGGGCGCCCCTTGTGCCCGTCGAACTGGGTCGATTCCCGCTCGATATGCGCGATCAGCGCCGCCGGATCGGCGCTCCGCGCGCGGAGGGTGGACTCCCAGAGCACCTTCACCGCGAACCACCCCGCCCACCCCTGGGAGTCCATCTCCTCCCCGAACCGCGCGCGGTGCCGGTCGCGCAGCTGCTCCGCGCCGAAGCGCTCCAGCGACGGGTGCCACGCCATCGCCCGTCCGCCGCCGCCCGCCGCTTCGCCCAGCATCGCCTCGCTCGGCGCCACGTGGAAGGCGCTCCGCCGGCACTCCGCCCCCCGCAGCGCGTCCGCCGCGCACCCCACGTTCAGGAAGAGGACGCCGCGCGCCTCGGCCACCTTCGCGAGGCGCCGGCACTCGTCGTCCTCTCGCCCGCCCACCAGCGCCTGCACGCGATCACGCTCGACGAGCGTCTCGGCGTCCGCGTCCACGTATAGCTCGACGGCGCGGCCCAGGAGCGTGGCGGACCTCGCCGCCTCTTCCACGCCCAGCCGCACCCCGTGGACGAGGCCCGCCGTGTCCGCTCCCGCCGCCACCAGCCCGATCCGCAGCGTGTCCGCCTGCCCGTGCGCTGTCGTTGCGAACGCCAGCCCCGCCGCGAGCGCGAGGCCCGCGGCGCGCTTCCGATGTGCGCCTTCGCTTCGTTTCGCCAAGATGGGGATGCGAGAAAGCCGGTTTGCGTGATTCACCGCGGGGCCGCCCCCGGGGCCGCAAGTCGGGGACCAGCGAGCGGACGGACGGGAAGAAATCCTCGACTCGTCACCCGAACTCCTCTCGGGGCGGACTCCGCGAAATGGCACTCACAGGGGGCACGGGGGACACAGGGGGACGCGGACGCGCGCCCTTCCTCCCCTGTGCTCCCTGTGTCCCCTGTGAGAGATTTCAAACGATGCCAGTGCGGCTCGTGCCCATGCCGATCCGGGCTCGGTTCGTCGCGCGAGGACGACGGATCGCCGCGCCGACCGCTCGTCCCGGCGCTCCGCGCTTCACCCCATGTGACCGCGCCCCGTACCCTTGGGGTTAGAAGGGCGGAGGTGGAGGACGTATCCTTCGCTTGCCGCTGGACAGCGTGGAGAGCGACGACCGGTCCCCGCGCGGCCGATAAAGCCGACGCTACCCCCACTTCAAAAAGCCCTCATGCGCTTCTCCGGGTGGGCACGGATGAGGACGCCGGGGACGGTCGCTCCACGCTGACCCAGCGGCATCACTCGCCCTTCCCGAGCGGCCG
>DATACF010000822.1:0-4360 GCA_036259235.1 Longimicrobium sp.
GGGCGTGGCCGGCGGGCGCGCGCCCGCACCGCGCCTGGCCCTGGTGCGCGCCCGCCGGCCACGCCCTGCCGCCCTCCAGGCGGTGAGCGAGGCGCGGCGGTGATCGGCCCGCGACGGAAGAACGGCCCCGGCGAAGCACTCGCCGGGGCCGTTCCCGTCATCCGTCCAACGAAGGAGCCTCAGTCCGCCGCGACCTCGTGCTCCACCGGCTCGCCCGCGGGGGCGCCGGGGTAGCCGTCGCCGGGGTAGCGGTAGACGGGGCCCAGGGGCTCGCCGTCGCGGAGCATGGTCCCCTTGTAGCGCATGTGCTCCTCGTGGACGCCGAAGTTGCTCCGCTGGAGCTCGGCGATCCGCGCCAGGTCCTCCGCCGTCAGGTCGGGCTTGTCGCTGGCGGCGGCGAACTCCTCGAGCTGCTCGAGGTTGTAGATGTTCGGCAGCGTCGTCATCACCGCGGGCGAGGCGAGGAGCCACTTGAGCGCCGCCTGGCCGATGGTCAGGTCGCGCCCCTCGGTGAGGAAGGCGAGCGACTCCAGCTTCTTGAGCCCGTTGATCAGCCACGAGCGCGGCCGGTGGCGCCGGTGGTCGTTCTTGGCGAACTCCGTGTCGGCCGTGTACTTCCCCTCCAGCATCCCCGACGAGTGCGTCACCCGCACCTGGACCCCCGTCTGCCCCGTCGCCTCCGCCGCCTCGGTGAGGATCTGCCCGGGGAAGGGCTCCAGGATGTTGTTGATGAGCTGGAGGTTCTTCGCCTTCCGCTCGCGCACCAGGTCGAGCCCCTCGAACAGGTACCCGTTGCTGGGCCCCAGCGCGCCCCCCCACGCCCGGATCTTCCCCTCGTCCTGGAGCCGCTGGAGCGTCTCCCAGATGGCGTCGTCGGGGACGTGCTCCTCGTGGGCGTTGTGGTAGCTGACGACGTCGAGGACGTCCGTCCCCATCCGCTTCAGGCTCTCCTCCACGGCCATCCGGATGAAGGCCGGGTCGGCGTTGTGGGGGATCTCCTGCTGCCCGCGGCGCGCGTTGGGGTGCGCGTACCAGTCGTACCCCACCTTGGTGGTGATCGTGACGCGGTCGCGCCGGTCGCCGAACGCCCGCGCCAGGAGCGCGTCCGCCCGCCCGTTCCCGTAGGTGTCGCCCGAGTCGTAGAGCGTGATCCCCAGATCGTACGCCCGGTGCAACAGCGCCACCGCCTCGTCGTCGGTGAAGTCGCCCCACCAGCCGGCGGCGAGGGTCCACAGGCCGAAGCCGACCTCCGACGCGCGGATGTCGGTGCCCGGATAGGTGCGGTACTTCATCTACTCCTCCAGAAGACGGATCGTCGTCGGCTCAAAAGATCAGCATCGGCGCCACGCAAGCGCCCGCGCCACAAGGTGCTCGTCCCACGCCGCCACGGCAAGTCGGAAGAAGCCCCACAAGAAAGTGCGTTAGCGTTGCTCACGGCGACGCGACGAAGCCCGTCTCGGCTCCAGATTCAAGCGCACTCACGCACTCACGCACTCACGCACTGCGGTTCAGCAGTGAGAGCTCATCGCGAAGCCCTCGCCGGCGTCGACCAGGGGGGCGCGGTAGTCGCCGGTGAAGCAGGCCACGCAGTAGGTCTCGCCGTCGTGCTTCACGCAGTCGACCATCCCGTCGACCGAGAGGTAGCCGAGACTGTCGACGCCCAGGTAGTCGCGGATCTCGTCGACGCTCTTCCCGGCGGCGATCAGCTCCTCGCGGGTGGGCATGTCGATCCCGTAGAAGCAGGGCCAGCGCACCGGGGGCGAGGCCAGGCGGAAGTGCACCTCGCTCGCGCCCGCCTCGCGGAGCATCCGCACCAGCGCCCGCGACGTCGTCCCGCGCACCAGCGAGTCGTCGACCACCACCACGCGCTTCCCCTCCAGCACCTCGCGGACGGCGCTGAACTTCATCCGCACCTTGAAGTCTCTCCCCGCCTGCGTGGGGGTGATGAAGGTGCGGCCCACGTAGTGGTTGCGGATGAGCCCAAGCTCGAAGGGGAGCCCCGAGGCCTCCGCGTACCCCACCGCCGCCGAGTTCGCCGAGTCCGGGACGGAGATCACGATGTCGCCGGGCGCCGGGCGCTCCTCGGCCAGCTTCCGCCCGAAGGCGCGGCGGGCGCGGTCGACCGTGTACCCCCAGAGGCGCGTGTCGGGGCGGGCGAAGTAGACCAGCTCGAAGATGCACGGCTGCGGCTCGGCGATGAACTTCGGGAGCCGCGTCACGTGCTCGATCTCGCCGCCGCGGATGCGGATCATCTCCCCCGGCTCCACGTCGCGGACGTAGCGCGCGTGGACGATGTCGAGCGCGCACGTCTCCGAGGCCACCACCAGCCCGCCGTTCGGGAGGGCGCCGATCACCAGCGGGCGGTAGCCGTACGGGTCGCGGGCGGCGTAGAGGACGTCGTCGACGGTGATGAGGACGCAGTAGGCGCCCTCCAGCTGCGAGAGCGCGTCCAGGATCTGCTCGTCGGGCGTCTCGGCGCGCGAGCGGGCGATCAGGTGGACGATGACCTCGGTGTCGATGGTGCTCTGGAAGAGGGCGCCGTCGTGGAAGAGGCGGTCGCGGAGCGTGTTGGCGTTGGTGAGGTTGCCGTTGTGCACCAGCGCCAGGTGCCCGCCGCGGTACCGCTCGCGGATCGGCTGGGCGTTCTTGAGCCCCGCGCCCCCCGCGGTGGAGTAGCGGATGTGCCCCACGGCGGTGTCGCCGGGGAGCTCGGCCAGCACCTTCTCGTTGAAGGTGTCGGAGACGAGCCCCGCCGCGCGGTAGCGGTGGCTCTCGCCCGCCGCCCCGTCGAACGAGGCGATCCCCGCCGCCTCCTGGCCGCGGTGCTGGAGCGAATAGAGCCCCAGGTATGCCAGCTGGGCGGCCTCGGAAGTGCCGGAGACCGCGACGATTCCACACACGGGAGTGACGTTCCTGCTGCGGGTAGATGCGCGCCGAGCCCTCTGGTACACCGCTCGGACGGCGGGGTTTGCGGACGCTCCAGCGGAGGCGGATTCGGTGCGGTCCGCCAGTCCCCGAAGGCGGACTTCACGCCGTCGTTACCGCGTTTAAACCGCCCGCTTACTGGAACTGGACCTCCGACTCCAGCGCCGTCTCCACGTCCGCGGGCGTCCCCTCCATCCGCCGGGGGATGGCGCCGTAGTAGAGATCCGAGAGCGTCTGCGACCACGCCTCCACCGTCCCCCCGCGCGTGGCGATGCGGAAGACGCCGATCTCCTCGCCCACGCGCCCGATCCGCTTCGCCGCCACGCCGGCCGCGCCGAAGTGGGCGAGGAGGGCGCCGGTCTTCGCCGGCTCGCACGAGAGCACCACGCGCCCCTGCGCCTCGCCGAAGAGGAGGGCGGCGACCGGGAGGTCGTCGTCCAGCTCGACGTCCACCCCCAGCGGCCGCGCCGCGTCGGCCAGCGCCGACTCGGCCAGCGCCACGGCGAGGCCGCCCTCGGCGGTGTCGTGCGCCGAGCGGACGAGCCCCGCGCGGATGGAGGCCAGGAGCGCCGCCTGGAGCGCCTTCTCGGCCGCCAGGTCGACGCTCGGCGCGTCGCCGGCCACGCGGCCGTGGACGAGCTTGAGGTACTCGCTCCCTCCCAGCTCCGCCGTGTTGGTCCCCACCAGGACGATGTCGTCGCCCGTGGCCTTGAAGGCGGCGGTGGTGACGTGCGACAGGTCGTCGACGACGCCCACCATCCCGATGGTCGGCGTGGGGTAGATGGCGCCGCGCGGGTTCTCGTTGTAGAGCGAGACGTTCCCGCCCGTCACCGGCGTCTCGAACGCCGCGCACGCCTCGCCGATCCCGCGCAGCGCCTCGGACATCTGGTGGTAGACCTCGGGCTTCAGCGGGTTGCCGAAGTTGAGGTTGTCGGTCACCGCCCGCGGGAGCGCGCCCGAGCAGACGAGGTTCCGCGCCGCCTCGGCCACCGCGATCACCCCGCCGCGATACGGGTTGAGGTACACGTAGCGCCCGTTGCAGTCCACCGTGGCCGCGATCCCCCGGTTCGTCCCCCGCAGCCGGATCACCGCCGCGTCGGAGCCCGGCGGGACGACGGTGCTCGTCCGCACCGTGGTGTCGTACTGCTCGTAGACCCAGCGTTTCGAGGCGATGGTGGGCGAGTCGAGCAGGCGACGGAGCGTCCAGGTGGGGTCCGCCTCCTCCGCCAGCGGCTCGACGCTCGACGGGTCCCACGCCCGCAGCGCCGCGATCTCGGGCGCCTCGCGCCCCTCGCGGGTGTAGGTGGGGCACGCCTCCACCAGCGGCTCGCCGGGGAGCTCGACGACGACCACGCCGTTCTCGCGGACCACGTAGGTCCCCGTGTCGGTCACGTGGCCGATCGTCTCCGCGTCGAGCCCCCACCGCCCCAGGATG
>DATACF010000823.1:0-6230 GCA_036259235.1 Longimicrobium sp.
CCCCCCCCCCCCCCCCCCGCGAACGTCTCCGCAAGGCGTGGGAACTCGCGCCGCGGTGGTCCCGTATCTTCCCTTCGAGCCCCTCTATCTCTTTCCTTTCCAAGATCGCGAGGCCGCGCATGGACGAAGACATCATTGCCATCATCGCCTGTTTCCTGGTCGTCTTCGTCCCCGTGGCGGGGATCACGGCGCGGATCGCGCTCAAGCCGCTGATCGAGGCGATCGGGAAGGTGATGGCGGCGAAGCAGGGCCAGGAGGCGCTGCAGATGATGGAGCGGCGCGTGGCGCTGTTGGAGCAGGAGCTCCAGGCGGTGCGCGGCGACGTGCGGCAGATCGGCGAGGAGCGCGAGTTCTACCGCCGCCTCGCCGAGTCGGCCGAGACGGCGAAGATCGGCTAGGCTCGAGCAAAAAAGAAAAAGAATCTCACACAGAGACACAGAGGGCACAGAGATGAGCTCTCTGTGCCTCTGTGTCTCTGTGTGCGACCTGCTTTTACGGCTTTGGGCCTCACGCAGAGCAGCAGAGGCAGCAGGGAACTTCCAAGCAGTTCCTCTGCTGCCTCTGCTGCTCTGCGTGAGATTCGCCTTTTAGGGGATCTGGGATCAGCCGCGAGGGTCGAGCTCGTCGCGGAGGATGCCGTACATCTCGATGTCCTCGAACTGGCCCCACTTGTAGGTGTGGCGGCGGAGGCGGCCCTCGTACGTCATCCCCAGCTTCCGCATCACGATGCCGGAGGCGGGGTTGCGGGTGAAGTGGTGGGCCTGGACGCGGTTGAGGTTCAGCGTCTCGAAGCAGTAGCGGAGGAGGGCGCGGGCGGCCTCGGTGGCGTAGCCGCGGTTCCAGTGCGGGCGCCCCACCCAGTAGCCCAGCTCCGCGCGGCGGTGCGGCGGCTCGAGCGTGACCCCCACCGCGGCCACCACCTCGCCGGTGTCGCGCAGGGTGACGGCGTAGACGACGCCCTCGCCGTGCTCGAAGAGGCGGGGATGGGTGCGGATCCACTCCTCGGCCATCCCGTCGGGGTAGGGGTGCGGGATGGTGAGGGTGTTGTACGCGATCTCGCGGTCGGAGACGATGTCGTGCACCGCCCGCGCGTCGTCGGCGGTGAAGGGGCGCAGCACCAGGCGCCCGGTGTGCAGGATGGGCTGCGACTCGCCCATGTCGATGATGCTCATCCGCGCGCCTTCCGTGCGCCGTTGGTGTGGGTCCTCATCGCTCGCCGGATCGGTCTCGGCCGCTCATCGCCATCAGCTCGGAGACGGTGACGAAGCGGAAGCCCCGGGCCTTGAGCCCGCGGACGATGGCCGGGAGGGCCTCGCGCGTCCGCCGGCGACTGCCGTACCAGGGGTGGAGGAGGACGACGGAGCCCGGCCGCGCGCCGTCGACGACGTGGCGGGCGATGGCCCCGGCGCTCGCCTCGACCTCCGGGTCGCTCTCGGGCTCGAGGTCCCAGAAGACGTGGGTGCGCCCCTCGCGCGCCAGGTAGTAGGGAAGGACGAGGAGCTTCTTCCCGTACGGCGAGCGGAAGTGGATGGGGCCCGCGTAGCCGGTGGCGCGGATCGCCCGGTCGGTGCGCTCGACCTCGCGGCGGACCTCGCGGAGGGGACGGGCGGCCATCACCCGGTGCGTGTAGCTGTGGTTCCCCAGCTCGTGCCCCGCCGCGGCCAGCCGCCGCCCC
This sequence comes from Longimicrobium sp., assembly GCA_036259235.1. GTDB lineage: Bacteria > Gemmatimonadota > Gemmatimonadetes > Longimicrobiales > Longimicrobiaceae > Longimicrobium. Next base: position 1,676 of record DATACF010000823.1, read on the forward strand.
ACCTCGGGGGCGCGCTCCAGGTCCTGGCCGATGACGAAGAAGGTGGCGCGCACCCCCTCGCGCTCCAGGAGGCCGAGGACGGAGTCGGCGTACGCCGCGGTGGGCCCGTCGTCGAAGGTGAGCGCCACCACCCGCTCCTCCGTGTCGCCGCGCCGGAAGAGCTCGCCCATGGCCTGCCAGCGGCGGAGCTTGGCGACCTCGTTGGCGCCGAGGAGGACGAGGACGAACGCGAGGTTCGTGAACACCGTCCCCTCCAGCAGGGCCCGGAAGCGCGACCGGGGATTGCCCGCCACCCGCGCCCACGCCCACCAGAGCGCCAGCGCGACCGGGGCGACCAGGAGGATGGGGACGAGGACGTCGATCACGGCGGGGCGCGGGGCGAAAGGCGGAGCGAGCCGGCGGGGATCGAATCTGGAGGGGGCGGCGCTGGCGCGAAAGGGCGGGGGAGTGCGGAGTGCGGGAGTGCGTGGGGGGGTGTGGGCGACGGGCGGTGGGTGCGCGGCGCCGGCCCCGCGACCCTCACCCCCCGGCCCCCCTCTCCCAAAGAACTACCCATTACCCACAACTCTGTAGGGTAATGATAGGCAGAGACTTACGAATGATCGCCTCTGCCGCTTTCGGTGCAGTCGGCGCGTTAATGCCCGCATCCGCCGTTCGCCGTTGAAGTTGCCGTTGCCGTTCGGCGGAACCCGCGAACGCGAAGAGGGCCCCCGCGCGCCGCGGAGGCCCTCTCGCGCCATCTCGTCCCAGCGACGGAAGAAAATCAGCGCTCGGGGACGAACGACTCGTCGACGGGGAAGCCGCAGAAGGTGCCCGACACCTGCACCTCGCCGGTGGCGGCGACGAGCTCGGCGGTGACGTCGAGGGTGCAGCGGCCGGCGTTCCCGGCGCCGTTCTCCCAGGTGAAGGCGCCCTTCTCGGTGAGGACGAGCGACGTGGGCACCCCGGCGGCGGAGGTCGCCTCGAGGGTGACGTCGATGTCGGGGTCGCCGGTGAGGGTGAAGACGCCGCCGCCCTCGGTGGGGACGGCGCAGTCGTCGTGGGCCACCGAGAGGTCGGCCGAGAAGTGGCCGTCCTGCGTCTCCGGGTTCATGCTCCCGGTGATCTCGGCCTGGACGCGCACGGAGCCGCTGGGGGCGCACGCCTCGGTCTGCTCGAACTCGTAGGCGAAGGCGTTCGGGTTGGGCGACGTCTCCAGGACGTCGGCTCCGGCGCCGGGGCGGAGGCCGGGGAACTCGCCCTCGGCGATCCCGGCGCCCATGGCGAAGAGGGCGGCGTGGAGGCGGGCGGCCTCGGCGCGGGTGAGCGGGTCGCCGGGGCCGGTGCCGTCGCCGCAGCCGGCGGCGAGGGCGGCGCCGAGGAGGAGCGTGGTGAGGGTGCGCGTGCGCATGGGTGCGTCTCGTGAACTGCTGGAGGGTGGTCGCCGCGCGGGAGGCCCGGCGTCCGGGCGGGGCGGCGGTCGGCCGTCAGGACCGGAAGATAACGTCCAAGCCGACGATTTTGGAACACCCGTCGCCCCGCGCCCCCGCCGCCGACCGAGGTTGCTACCCACCCCCGTCGCAGCCCCCGCCCGCACTCACGCACTCACGCACTCCCCTACTTCCTCCGCACCTCCGTCAGCCACCCGCGGTGGATGGACCGCGGCTCCTCGACGGTGACGAACGCGGCGGGGTCCCAGCGCGAGACCTGCTCGATGGCGAGCGGGAGGTCGCGGCGGCGGAGGACGGCGTAGAGGACCTCCATCCGCCCGTCCTTCCCCTGCGCGCCGAACTCGGTGACGCCGAAGCCGTGCTCGCGGAGCGCCTCGGCGATCTCGACGCCGCCGTGGCGCGACATCACCCGGAGCGCGGCCAGCCCCAGCGCCATCTTCTCCTCGATCCACAGCCCCACGGCGGTCCCCATGGCGTAGCCCCCGGCGTACCCCAGGAGGTGGAGCGGCGAGTCGAGGAACTTGACCGCGTTCCCCACCGCCACGATCCAGAGGAGCACCTCGAAGAAGCCGATCACCGGCACGATCCGCCGGTGCCCGCGCACCGCCAGCAGCATCCGCACGGTCGCCAGCGACACGTCCACGATGCGCAGCGCGAAGATCGCCAGCGGCCCCCACGCCGACCCGAACACGGTATCCAGCGTCATCCGTCCACCTCCTATTTCACCACGGCGGCGCCCGCGGCCCCGCCGGAATCCCCCGATCTCGTCGCTCCGAAGAAGCGCGATCCGGCCGGGGCGCGCGCCCCGGCCGGATCGTTTTCGCCTGTCCTCCTGCACTACCCCGCGCGGCGCGCAAAGGTGCCCCCCCCGCGCGGAGGCGCCCTACGCCGCGACGTCGACGTACGCCGAGGAGGTCTGCGGCGGCGGCACCTCCAGCCCCTCCGCCCGGAGCCCCTCGACGTGGAGCTCGATGGCCTCGCGCATGCTGGCCTCGGTCTCCTCGCGCGTCCGCCCCGCCGAGACGCACCCCGGGAGGTCGGGCGAGTACGCCGAACAGCCCGGCGCGGTCTTTTCGATGATGGCCAGGTACCTCATCGTCTCCGTCCCGCTGGAGGGAAACGTGGCGTCACCCCGCGCCCAGGAAGCGGCGGGCGACGCGGATGAAGCGGCGGTCCTGCTCGTCTTCGGGGAGGGCCTCGGCCTCGGCGAGGATCTTCTCGACGTGGCGCTTGAGCGTCGGCTCGCCCCAGCGGTAGCCGGTGGCGGCCTCGGCGCTCTCGGTGGCGGCGTCGCGCGCGCCCTCCAGCAGCGCCCGCGCGGCGGCCGCGTCGTATCCCCGCGTCCCCCGCGGCGGGAGCGGGTACCGCCCCGGCGGCACGTACCCGCCGTCCTCCTTCACGAACGCCCGCGACATCGCTCTTCTCCTTCTTATATAGAACAACTGACCGCGCGCGTCCCCCTCAGGCTCCGTCACGCGTGAAAGCCCCGCATTGGCTCTCACAGGGGACACAGGGGAGCTCATCGCGCACCCGGGATCCCCCTGTGTCCTCTGTGTGTCCTCTGTGCCCCCTGTGAGAGATCGCGGTTCAGGGAGCCCGGGACACGACTCCGCCTGGAGGTTACGGAAAGAACGTACCGATGAGAAGAGGGGCGGGGCCCGATGCGGACCCCGCCCCTCTCGCCGTCCGCCGGAAACCGGCGCTAGGCGATCACTCCAGGCCGACCGCGCGGGCGGCGTTGATCCGGCCCTTGCCGTAGATGGGGTCGACGCCCGGCTGGCCCAGGTCGTCGGCCGTCTGGAGGAGACGGGCGCGGACCTGCGCCGGGTCGCGGCCGACGTCCTCGACGATCAGCGCCGCCACGCCGGCCGCGTGCGGCGAGGCCATGCTGGTGCCGTTGAGGCCCACCACGAAGCCGCCCGCCTGGCAGACCGGGAGAGAGAGGCTGAAGGTGGAGCACGCCGCCGAGACGAAGCCGCGGTTGAGGCCGCCGCCCGCGCCGCCCGGCGCCGCCACGTCCACCGCCGAGCGCCCGTAGTTGCTGTACGGGGCGCGGGCGTCCACGTCGGTGAAGGGCCCGTTGTTGGTGGGCGCCGCCGTGGGGCCCGTGGCCGAGACGCAGATCACGTTGGCCGCCGTGCAGTAGAACTTGTAGATGTCCCCGTCGTGGTCGAGGTCGTGGTTGTTGTTCCCCGCCGACACCACGACGGTCACGCCCTTCCGGTGGGCGTAGTTGATCACCTTCCCGATCGTCGCCCCCAGCGCGGGCCCGTCGCCCCCCGAGGCGCTCATGTCGCGGCGCGCCACCAGGGCGCCGATGCTGATGTTGACGACGTCGAGCCCCTGGTCGGCGGCGTAGAGGAGCCCCTGGAGGGTGCGGCTGGTGGCGCACCCGCCGCTGGCGCCGCACGCCTTGATCCCCACCAGCGTCACCCGCGAGGTGACCCCCGCCGCCACGACGGCGTTGCTGGCGACCGTGGCGCCCACGTGGGTGCCGTGGTAGTGCAGGTCGGCCACCGGGTGCGCGCCGGGGAAGCTCGTGGCGATCAGCGCGTCGTCGGCGGGGACGAAGGAGACCGAGAGGCCCAGGTCGACGCGCCCGGCCAGGTCGGCGTGCGTGTAGCCCAGCCCGGTGTCGATGATCCCCACCCGCACCGACGGCGACCCCAGCCGCCCGGCCGCCCACGCGTCGTGGGCGCGGATGGCGCGGAGGTTCCACTGCCGGGGGTAGAAGGACGCGGTCTGCGGCGCGGTGGGGCTCTCGATCGCCGCGCCCTCGGGGGCCTCGCCGTCGGCGAGCGGGGCCAGGTCGGTGACGACGTCGCCCGCCACCTGGGACACGCCGGCCACCCGGGCCAGCGCGCCCGCGCTCTCGGCCGAGAGGCCGCGCACCGCGCCGATCCCCGCCTCGCCGTGCGCGAAGACGACGGTGCCGCCCAGCTTCGCCACCGCGGCCGCGAAGCCGGCGGGGACGCCGGAGCCGCTGAAGGCCACCACGTACGTGCCCTCGGCCTCGGCCGCGTCGGCGCTCAGCGAGAAGGCGGGGAGCACCGGGGCCGCCGGGGCGGCGGGTCCCGGGGTCTCGGCCTGGGCCTGCTGGCGCTCGCCGCCTGCGCCGACACCCC
>DATACF010000824.1:0-8322 GCA_036259235.1 Longimicrobium sp.
GGCCCGGTTCCGTCACGTGGAGAGGCCGAGGGACCGGATCAGGACTCGGCCGGGGGCGCGGGAGGCGCCTTGGGCGCCACGCGGGCGGTCTCGACCACGCCCGGGAGGTCCGCGGCGCCGACGTCGGCGAGGCGCTGGCCGGCGGAGGCGGTGACGGTGAGGGCGTCGAGCATGCAGGGGTTCGCGGCGGCGCCGCAGGAGGCGAGCCCCACGCCCGTGTCCGCGCGGCCGCCGTCGGCGGCGATGGCGTAGACGCTCAGCCCCAGGACGGTGGCGGCGAAGGTGAAGCGGATGGTGCTGAAGATGGTCTTGGCGTTCATATGGCCCTCACGTCGTCTCGGGGTGGCTCTCTCCGGGTGAGCCGCGCTCGGCTCGCACCCTATGACGGACGCGGGGCCCAAAAAGTTTTACCCGGTCACATTAACGGTGCATTAGGTAGGCGAGACGCGCGCGGGAAGGCTTCGCGCGCCGAGCCGCGGGAGGACCGGGCGGGCGAGCACGGCCCCCAAAAGCTGGGCGGAGGGAGACTCGCCGGACAGGGGTATCGTCCGGCGGGCTCCGGAGCGGCACCGGAGCATCGGTCGGCACCAGAATCGGCTCCGCCGAACCACCCAAACAGAAGAGACTTACGAAGCGTACCGGCGCGTCATCCGAGCGCAGAAGTCCGCGAACTCCTCGATGCGCTGCGGCGGGCTGGTGTGGTGGGGGACGACGCCCCGGCATTCGGGGGTGAAGCAGAACGTCACCGTGACGTCGAACTCCTCCAGCGCCTTCATCTGCCGGTCGAACCACGCGGTGGCGTCGCGGTCGTGGTCGTCGGACCACGCGAGCCCGGTGCGCACCTTCCGCACCCCCAGCTCGCGGAGCCACCGCACCGCGTCGTCGAGCCGCGGGTCCTCGTAGTGGAACCACTGGCAGAGCCCCAGCGCCCCGTCCAGCGCGGCGAAGTCGCGCAGCGCCCGCTTCGGCGTCCCGTCGGCCCGGATGAGCCCCATGTGGAAGTGGCGGAAGTACGACGACCCCTCGCGCTCCTTGTGGCGCGTGGTGGCCCCCCACGCCCGCGGGAGGTCGAAGAGCGAATACCAGTGCACCCGCTCGATCTCCCCGGCCAGGAGCTCTGCGGTGCGCCGGAGCCCCATCCGCTGCACCTCCTCGCTGGCGTAGGTCGAGACGCCGACCTCCGTCACCCACACGGGGAGCGACGTCACCGCCCGGATGGAGTCGAGCTTCCGCGGCCAGTCGTCGAGGCTCCACAGGTTCCAGTCGAGCGGGAAGCCGTGGACGGCGACGACGTCGACCGCCTCCAGCACCCCCTGCGCCGCCATGTTCGCCACGAACCCCGGGTCGATCGGCGAGATCCCGCCGAGGACCCGCCGGACCCGCGGGTTCTCGGCGGCGACCGCCTCCCCGGCGGCGCGGGCCATGGCCCCGTACGTCCGCCATCCCTCGTCGATCCGGAAGTCCCAGTGAGAGGCGTTGTTGGGCTCGTTCCAGATCATCACGGCTTCGATCACCGGCCCGGCTCCTCCCCACGCGCGGGGTACACCGCCCGCGGCTCGTCGTCGCCGATCCGGCCCCTGCGGCAGAGGTAGACCTCCTGCTCGGGGTGGTCGACGATCTCGAAGCCGGCGCTGCGGAGCATGGCCTCGGCGCACGCCGCGTTCGGTACCCACCAGTTGGTGGGGTCGCTGGCGTAGCGGTGCTCGATGAAGTGCATCTTGGGGTAGCCCGGAGAGTCGAAGTGCTCGGTCTCCCAGAAGTGCGGGTCCATCCCCACCTCGTCGACCTCCGTCGAGCCGCGCTGCATGCTCTGGAAGAGCAGCAGGTCGCCCACCACGTGCTCGTGAAGGAGGTCGAGCGCCAGGAGGGGGTGGCGGAGGTGGTAGAGGACGCCCATGAAGATGACGAAGTCGAACTTCTCGCCCAGCTTCGCCACGTCGTAGACCGAGAGGTTGCGGAACTCGATGTCGTGCAAGCCCTCGACCTCGGCGGCGAAGCGCGCCTGGTTGAGGTACAGCTCCTCGCTGTCGATCCCCACCACCCGCGCGGCGCCCCGGCGCTTCATCTCCATGCTGTAGAAGCCGGCGTTGCACCCGATGTCGAGGACCGACTTCCCCGTGAGGTCGTCGGGAACGGCGTGGGCGAACCCCCGCCACTTGCACCGGGGATAGTCGCCCAGGAAGTGGTCGGGCGCCGTGGCGACGCCGTGGAGGTCGAGGTTGTGGAACCAGGGGCCCAGCTCGCGCACCCGCTGCGCCAGCTGATCGGGGGAAAGCACCGCCGCTTCGGTCGTCGCCATCGGTCTCGTGTGTGTGCGTGTTGTCGTGGTCAGTGCCCGGGTTCGAGTGCCCAGTGCCCAGGAACGGCAACGACTTACTGGGCACTTGTTCCTGGGCACTTGTACCTAGGTACTGGGCACTTGCAGCTCCTCCAGCACGTGGATCGCCTCGCGGTAGCCGTGGAGGGTCCCGACGTCGACGTACGCCTCGCCGGCGCGGACGGCCCAGGCCTCGCCGCCCTCGGCCAGCCAGGCGTTCACCAGGGTGCCGATGTACTCGTCCCGCTTCCCCCGCGCCTCCCAGAGGGCGCGGAGCTCGTGGAGGGTGGCCGCGGGGAGCTTGAAGGCGCCCCACACCCAGTGGGTCTCGGCGCCGGGCTGCTTCACCTGCACCTCCCGGACCCGCCCGTCGTCGTCGTGCACGACGGCGTCGAAGAACTCGGGGCGCTCGACGGGGAAGAGGAGGAAGGAGAAGGCGCCGTCGGGGAGGGCGCGGAAGCCGTCCTCCGGGTACCAGAGGGTGTCCGGGAGCCCCACCAGGACGTCCTCGCCGGCGCTCAGGAACGGCAGGGCGCGGAAGATGGAGTCGCAGAGGCCGGCCGGCTTGGGCTGCACGGCGTAGCAGACGCTGGCGCCCCCCACCTCGCCGCCGTAGTAGCCCAGGATGTCGCTCTTCCCGGGCGAGATCACGAAGCAGATCTTGTCGGCGCCCCCGCGCACCATCCGCTCCACCAGGTACTCGCTGACGGCCCGCGGCCGCTCGACGCCGTCCTCGAAGCGGCTCCCCACGGGGAGGAGCTCCTTGGAGAAGGCGAGCGGCTGGATCCGCGTCCCCGCCCCCGCCGCCGGTACGATCCCCCACATCCTCACACCTCCATCGCCAGCGTTCCCCGCTCCGCCTCGTCCGCGTCCTCCGATCCATCCGATCCGACTCCGTCCGCCCCGATCCCGTCCGCGGCGCCGTCTTCCTCCCACCCGCCGCCCCGCGCCGCGGCGTCGAGGAGCGTCTCCAGCTCCATCGCGCGCCGCTCGGAGGTGTGCTCGGCCAGCGTCCGCTCGCGGGCGGCCGCGGCGATGCGCTCCAGCCGCTCGGGCGGCGCGGCGATGGCCTCCATCGCCTCCTCGGTGGTGCGGGCGACCAGGACCTCCTCGCCGGGGGTGAAGAAGGCGTCGAGCCCCTCCCACGCGTCGCTGAGGATCGGCACGCCGCACGCCGCCGCCTCGAACAGCCGCCCCGAGGGGCAGAACCCCATCTCGGCCATCGCCCGCCGCGTGACGTTGAGCGTCAGCGCCGACGAGGCGTAGAACGCCGGGTGGTCGGGGGGCGGGAGGTGGCGGCGGAAGAAGATGTTGTCGGTCCAGGGGAAGTCCGCGGGATACTGCGCGCCGCCGATCAGGAAGCGCCGCTCCGGCATCCGCCGCGCGGGCTCGATCAGGAGCGTCTCCAGCGCCGCCTGCCGGTCGGCGGCGTACGTCCCCAGGTAGCTCAGGTCCGCGCGCTCGGCCTCCAGCGGGGGCACCGGGCGGTGGACCTCGGGGTCGACGTGCCCGTAGAGCGGCGCCACCCGCCGCGCGCCCAGGAGCGCGCGGAGCTTCGACAGCGCCCGGCCCCCGGTGTAGCTGAGGACGAGGTCGAAGTCGGCCAGCCCGCGGGGGCCGACGTACGCCACCTCCTCGCCGCGCTGGAGGCCGTCGAGGGTGACGGGGGTGTCGAGGTCGTAGAAGACGCGGAGCCGCGCGGCCGAGTCGAGGACGAGCGCCGTGGCGGCGAGCGCGTCGACGTGGTACGAGGTCACCATCGCCACGTCGGCGCCGGCCAGGTGGCGCCGGGCGCGGGGGAGGTTCTCTTCCCAGTCGCCGTAGAGGACGAGCTCGCCCTCGGGGAGCGCCCAGAGGTCGCGCGTGGAGGCGTAGTACGGCACGTCGCGCTCGAAGAAGACGACGGTGTGCCCGCGCCGCGCCAGCGCGCGGATCAGCCCGCGCCAGAGGGTGGCGTGGCCGTTCCCCCACGACGAGCTGACGGTGAGGCCGAAGACGACGAGCTTCATGCGAGGGCCGGCCCCGCGCCACGGGTACGGGGGACGAGCGGACGGGCGATGGTCATAGGCTCCGAGGGTCGGCGGGTGGGACCACGTCTTCGGAGTGCCGCCCGATGCAGAAGCCGTTCCATTCAGCATCTATGTTGAAGCTAGGCGCCGCCTCTGTTTACGTGTAAACGGTTGACGTAGCGCACGCTCCATGGCGAACAAAGTGGACGCGCAATGATCCGCAATCCATTGCGGGCGAAGGACATCTCCTCCTTTTCCAGGCCCCGTGGACTGCGGGTCTCACACAGGCGACACAGAGGACACAGGGGGAGCTCGTCGCGCGTGCGGTTCCCTCTGTGTCCTCTGTGTCCCTGTGTGAGGCTTGTCCAGGAGCCTTCGTGCACGAAAAAAGCCGCCGGAGCGCGGGGGCGCCGGCGGCTCGGGAGGTCGGGCTCGGGCACTCAGGAGGACGGCAGCTGCGGCGCGGAGTCGAGGAAGACGCGGAGCGCCGAGACCCTGCGGATCATCTCGTTCACTCGCGCCCGGTCTCGCGTTGCAACCTCCCGCGAGTCGATCACCGACCGTGCCGACTCGCCGAGCGTGGCGGCGATCGCGTCCAGGATGAGCCCGCTCTCGGCCTCGATGCTCTCCGCCACCTCCTCGATCTCTCCGGCGAGCGCACGATCGAGGCGCTCGAGGGTGTCCGTCCGCGCCTCCGCGATCCGGTTCCCGACTGCCTGCACGGCGAGATGCTTGGTCACCCCCTGCAGGGTGAGCCGATCCCTGACCGTGTACGCGCCCACCATGAGGAAGAGAAGGTTCGGGAAGAGGAGAAAGAGAGAGACGGCCATCTTCATGCCCGCCAGCGTGAGGGCAGACGAGAGGAGCTCGACCAGTTCGCCGTGGATCCGGTCGTCGAGCCGTCCGACGGCCGTCCCCAATTCCGGGACGCGGACCAGCGACGAAAGCCGGTCCACCCCGAGCGCGTGGATCGAGGCGTCGATCTCCTTGCCCAGCGCGTCGAGGCCGGGGCGGAGCACCGTCGCCTCGCACTCGAGCGTCCATCGGGCGACCTCCGCCTCCACGTACTGCTCGGCTTCGGACGCCGCCTTGTGGCTGAGATATCTCGGCCGGAACCGGTTCAGTCGGCTTCCGTCCGCGAGGTCCACGCTCGCCAGGTGCTTCCGCAATCCATCGGGAACCCGGTCGAGCACCGTCCCGAAGCTCTTCATCGCCTCGCCGCGCATCCCTTGCAGGCGGTCCCGGACCAGCGCGGCGATGGAGGACCTCCGTTCGTCCACGTCCCCGTGTGTGCGCCGCAGTTCCTCCAGCGCGGCCGTGTACTCCCGCCCGGTGGCCTCGGCCTCGTCGCGGCGCCGGTGCAGATCGTCCTCCAGCATCCCGGCGGCCCGCGCCGAGACGCTCGCGAGGCTCCCGGCGGTGTCGCTCTCCCGGATGGCCCGGAGCTGGGCCACGATCGCGGCCGGGTCGCTCCCCTCCTCGGCCAGCCGCTCCACCAGCTCCAGCACCGCCTCGCCCACCGCCGGGTCGGTCTGCGCGTAGACCCCGCGGAAGCGCTCCACCGCGCGCTTGCGCTCGGCGCCCTCGGCCGCCGCCGCGCCCAACTCGTCGAGCAGCGCCGGGAGCGCCTCGAAGGCGTCGAACGGCACCACCTGGACGGGAAGCTCCAGCGCCTCCACCCGGTCGGCCTCGTCGCGGTGGAGGAGCGCGTAGTGCGCCGAGACGCCCCGGTACACCTGGCCGATCCGCTGGAGCTGCGCCTGGAAGTACGGGTCGTCGAGGCTGAAGCCGACGAAGACGAAGGTGTGCGACGCGAGGAGGAACTGGAGCGTGGTGAGCGCGGCCGCGTACCGCACCTCCAGCGCCTCGCCGGGAGGATAGAGCGCGCCGTAGCCGTCGGGGGTGAGGATGAGGTGCTCGGCGTCGTCGATGCACCCGTGGAGGTACCAGAGCGTGGGGTGGGCCGGCCCGTGGCGCAGCAGCCGTCCCTGTTCGACGCGGGCCTGGATGTGCCAGGCGCGGAGGTCGCTCCGGAGCGGCTCGGGGCACGCCCGGTGGAGGACGCGGTCGAAGTTGGTGGTGACCACCAGCCGGCTCCCCAGCCCCCACACCGCCCGGGCCAGCGCGAAGCTCTCCGGGTCGGCGCGGTCGAGGTCGGGGTCGATCTCCTCCTTGAGGAAGGCGTACCACTCGAGCCCGAGCGCCCGCCGGGCCTCCCGCGCGATCTCCGGGTAGTCGGGGCGGGGTGCCGCCAGCCGCGCCCGGAGCGTCTCGGCCGCGGCACGGCGCGGTCCGCGCTCCAGCCGCTCGGCGGCGCGCCGGAGGAGCCCCGGCCACGTCTGGAACATCGGCGCGCCGGTCGCCCGGTCGACGACCGGCCGCGAGACGCCGGCGCCCACGAACGGGACGACGCGCCCCTCACGCAGGCTCTGCCGGAGGTCTTCCGCGATGGCCGGCATGAAAGCGAGAGCGGAGGAAGGAAGGTAGGACGAATCGAGGCGGCCGGTGCTACCGGCCGCTTCCCCAACTTCAGGCGTTTTCCAGGCGCGCGCAAGCTCCGCGTGGAGCCGCCCGGACCCGCCCCGTTTCGAAGACGAAAGCCGCCGGAGCGCGAGGGCGCCGGCGGCTTCGTGGTTCCCGATCGCGATCCGCGCGCTACGACGGGAGCGAGCAGGCGAGGCGGGCGAGGGTGGCGGGGTCTTCCTTCTTCCCGCCCTCGCTGGTGAGGTAGACCGTCCCCGCGGGGCCGAAGCCGACGCCCTCGCCCTGGGCCTCGTCGAGCCCCGACACGTCGTAGCGGAGCGGCTCGGAGCCCCCGGTGGCGAAGGAGGCGGCGGGGTAGAAGGCCACCTCGCGCAGTGTCCTGAGCGCCACCCACCGCCCGTCGGGCGAGGCGCTGGCGCCGGTGATCCGCGCGCTCCGGCGCGCCTCCCCGGCGGCCAGCTCGCGGACGCGCTCCAGGCGGACCGTCGCGCCGGGGCGGAGCGGCTGCGGGAAGCGGTAGACCGCCACCGGGCCCGTCTCCCCCTTGGTGACGACGTAGACGCCGCCGTCGGGCATCACGAAGAGCGCCTCGGCGTCCTGCGGGCCGTCGGGGTAGGTGGCGTGGAGCGCCTCGGCGGGCTGCGTCCGCGTCTCGCCCGCGCCGGGCTCGAGGACGCGGTAGACGGTGATCCGGTCGCGCGCCGCCCCGTTGTCGCCGATGTCGCCCACGTAGAGGCAGCTCCCCGCCGGGCAGGGACCGGCGGCCACGTCCTCCCAGTCGACCAGCGACGCGCCGGTGACGCTCACCCGCGCCCGCGGGCGGCCGTCGGCGCCCACCGCCGCCAGGACGGGGTCGCCCGAGTCGTTGTGCGTCCACAGCACCCCCGAGTCGCGCCGCCCGGGCGCCACCCCGCTCGCCTCGTGCACGTCGTCGGGAAGCGCCACCCCGCTCGCCTCCACGCGGCAGAGCGCCCCTCCGGGCGCGGGGGCGGAGGCGACGGCGGAGTCGTCCGCGGCCGGCTCGTCGTCGGTGTCGCGGGCGGGGGGCGCGGCGGGACGGTCGGTCGGCGCGCGGCGCCCGGCCCCGATCCCGCTGTCCAGCAGGAGCCCCAGCCCCGCCAGCACGAAGAGGATCGCGGCCATCACCAGGCCCATCCGGAGAAGGGGAAACGGCGTCTGCAAGCGAGCTCCTCCCGCGAAGGCATGAAATCCCGACGGCACGCTCCGGCCCGACGCACACTATCGTCCCCCGCGCCGCCGCGCCACCTTCGCCGCCACGCAGGGCGCGCGCCGGACGCGGCGCTGTCCCCGGCGCGGGCCGCCGCCTATCTTTTGGCCGCGCACTTCCCCGCCCCGCGCGAGCCCGCCTCTCCGCCCCGACCGTGCCCCCCTCGCCGCTCCGCGCCGCCCTGGTCTTCCTGGCGCGCGCCAACCTCCTCCTGGCGCTCTCCGTCGCCGCGTCCGCCTGGATGGCGGGGGCGCTGGCGGGGCTCCCGGCCGAGCCGGTGGCGC
>DATACF010000825.1:0-6968 GCA_036259235.1 Longimicrobium sp.
CCCCCCCCCCCCCCCACGGGGGGGAACCGGACGGTGGCGGCCGAGAAGCTGGGGATCTCGCGCGCCACCCTCCACGCCAAGATCAAGGAGTACGGTCTGCAGGACGTCGGTCGCGAGTGAGGATCTTCATCAGCGCCTCGACCGCCTTGGGGTGGAAGCGCGTCCCGGCGCCGGCCCGGAGCGTGTTCTCCCAGTAGTCGCGCGGCATCGGCCCGCGGTACGAGCGGGGCGAGACCATGGCGTCGTAGGCGTCGACGACGCGGAGGATCCCCGCCAGCAGCATCTCGTGGTGGAGCGGGTCGAAGTGGAGGGTCAGGTCGCGGTAGTCGGTCCCCTGGTGCTCGATCAGCGGCGCCACGCGGCGGAGCGACGGGACGCCGCCCACGATCCCCGCGCCGGTCTTGGCGTGGCCGCGGATCCGCTCGAGCTCCTGGGGCGAGAGGGGCTCGGTCTTGTGGAGGAGCTCCAGCGGGACGCTCGCCTTCCCGATCTCGTGGAGCATGGCGGCGGTCTCCAGGAGGTCGCACTCGGCCGCGGGGAGGTGGAGCTCGACGGCGACGCGGCGCCCCAGGTCGGCCACCCGCGTGGCGTGGCCGTGCATGTACGGGTCGCGGGCGGCGACGGTGGCGGCGAGGGCGTTGACCGTCTCGCGCTGCATGTCGCGCATGGCCTGGCGCATCCGCGCCATCTCGCGCCACACCTCGGCGCGCAGCGCGTGGAGGTCGCGCTCGACGCTGCGGACGGCCTCCTCGATCCGGCCCCCCACCTCCTCCTGCGCGAAGGGGCGGGCCAGCGCGGTGATCTCCTGGGCGCGGGAGGCGGCGCCGTTCTGGAAGACGTGGGTGAAGGGGGCGCCGTCCTCGACGACGACCATGTGGCGCCCCACGCGGTTCATGTCGCGGAAGCGCCAGACGTACTCGATCCCCTCCAGCGCCCGCTCGCACCCCAGGTCGCTGATCACCAGGTCGGGGACGAGCCCCTCCTCCAGCGTCCGCAGCGCCTCGTCGCCGTCGGAGACGGAGAGGGCCAGGTGCTCCCCGGCGCGGATGATGGGCTCCAGCTCGGCGACGACCTCGCGGCGGTCGCTGACGATCATGATGCGGGCGCTCGGCATGGGTGTGTGCTTCTCAGGGGTGGTCGGAAAGACGTCGTTCTGTCGACTTCCAAGTCCTTAGTCCTGAGTGCTGAACTGCACAGAAGACATCGATCCGACAGCTCAGGACTTGGGACTCAGGACTACTCACTCAGTTGTTCCAGGCGATGACCACCGTCACCGCCCGTTGCGTGTCGCCGGCGCGCCCCGGGAGGACGCAGCGGAGCGCCGCGGCTTCGGGGTCGCTCCCGGCGCCCGTGGGGGCGCAGGGGGTGGAACGGCCGTCCGTCTCCAGCCGGACCAGCGGCCGGGCGGCGGCCTTCACCCGCACCGTCGCCGCCACCTCCACTTCTCCGCGGGGGCGGGCGCGCACCTCCAGCGCCTCGTCGAAGCGCACCGTGGTCGGCTCCAGGATCGTCGCCGACGCGCCGATCGACCCGCCGACCGCCGCCGGGGCCGCGCCCTGGGCGTGCGCCGGCCGCGTGGCGGCCGCGAGGAGCAGGGCGGTGAAGAGGACGGCGGCGCGCATCGGTGTCGGCGGTACGGCTTCGGGTTCACGTCTCCAGCGCCTTCCCCTCTAGCCAGTCCCGGGCCGGTTCTCGCGTTTCGATAAGTCGTTGTAATGATTCGCCTTGCGATGTCGGGTGAAAACGCCCGCCCTGTCGAGAGTCAGGACGGGCGGATCGGGAGGATGGTCGTAAGCCGTTGTCGTGGTTCGATTTGAATGCCTCGCGTCCGAAAGCTGTACACGTCGGCCGTTCCTGTCCCCAATCCCGCCGCTCGCCGCGCTTGACCTTCCGCGCCGCCGCCGCCATCGTGGTCGCGCCCGCCGGTGGAGCCCCCGCGCTCCGCAGCTCCCGCCGTTCTTCCGATCTCCTCCCTTTTGATCCGAGGCCCGCATTCCATGAGCGAGACCGCCGTCGCCCCCGCCGCGTCCGTGATCGAGCACGCCTTCCGCCGCTCGGTGCTGGAGAAGGAGAAGCGCTTCACCCTCTCGGCCGACGCGCTGACCGTGCAGGAGGAGGGCCGGCCCGAGGAGCGCTTCCCCCTCTCCGACGTCCGCGACGTGCACCTCCGCTTCCACCGCACCCAGCAGCGCGACTACTACCAGTGCCGCATCGGCCTGGCGGGCGGGCGGACGATCTTCCTCCAGCACGTCCACTGGGGCGGGATCGCGAGCTTCGAGGACCGCCGCGCCACCTACACGCCCTTCGTCCTCGCGCTGCACGCCCTCCTGCGCCCGCACGCCGCGCGGGTGAGCTTCCGCGCGGGGAGCTTCGGCACCTTCCTGATGGCGCTGATCGTGACGCCGATCATCGCCGTCCTCTTCCTGGGCACCCTGATCGTGGGCCGGTGGATCGCCGCGGGCCTCCTGGCGCTGGTGCTGCTGACGCTCCTCCCGATCATCCCCCGCTCGCGCCCCCGCGGCTACGCGCCCGATGCGCCGCCGGCCCGCCTGCTCCCGTAGCCGCGCGGAGCCGGACCTTTCCGGCGGGCGCGGCGGCAAGGTGGTTCGGACGATGGCCGCTTTCAGCTGGATGCCAGGAAAACCCTGGCGCGGGGCACGTCCAATGCGTACTGTTTATCCACCACTTCAGCCAGGGCGTCACGGACACCGGGAGAGGGCGGATGGGCGGCCGCGAGATCGTGCGCGACGGGGAGACGGGGGAGGCGGTGGTGTCGGGGACGACGCTCTCCGTGCGCCGCGCGCTGGAGTGGCTGGCGGACGGTGGGACCGTGGAGGCGCTCCTGTCCCGGCACCCCGGCGTGGCCCCCGCCGACCTCTCCGAGGCGCTCCGCTTCGCCGCGCGCGCCGTCGAGCGCGAGGGCGCCGGGGGGCGCTCGGTGGTGGTGGACGCCGGGGCGTACGAGGCGATGCGCCACCAGCTCGCCTTCCTCCAGGGCGTCTGCGGCGGGCTGGCCGACGCCGCGGCGGGACGCGTCTCGCTCGACGCGCTTTCCGGCCGGGGGGAGCGGTGAGCGGCGCGGAGCGGAGGCTGGTCGACCTCAGCCACACGATCGAGCACGGCACGGTGACGCTGAAGGGGTTCGGCACCTTCCCGGTGCGGGCCTTCGCGGTCGTCTCCGGGCGCTGAGGGCGGCCGTGCGGATGCCCTTCCCGCCGGGGTGGTGGAGCAACGCGCCCCTGCGCCTCTACCACGGCACCACCCTCGAGAGCGCGCGCCGGATCGCGGAAGAGGGCGTGCGCGTCTCGGAAGGGCGCCGGGGGACCGACTTCGGGCCGGGGTTCTACGCCACCACCGTCGAGCGGCAGGCGTGGACGTGGGCATGGCAGCTCGGCGAGCGGCGGCGCGCCGCGCCGGCCGTCGTGGCCGCCGACGTCGACCGCGACGCCCTCGGGGAGCTCTGCACGCTGGCGTTCGTGCGGGGCGACTTCGACGCCGAGGACTTCTGGCGGTTCGTGGTGTATTGCAGGCGCGGCGCCCGCGACCACGGGCGCCACACGCCGGCCGGCGGGCTCTACGACGTGGTGGTCGGTCCGGCGGCCGCGATCTGGCGGCAGCGGCTGAGCTTGAGCGACACCGACCAGGTCAGCTTCCACACGGCCGCGGCCGAGGACGTCCTGAACCGGGCACCCTGGGAGATCCATGATCAGCTTCCAGCATTCTGAGGCCTTCTGGCGGGTGGTCGAGGACTGCCTCGTCGAGTTCCACCGCTACCCGGTCCGCACCGCGGTCCAGGCGGCGGGCGCGCTCCGGACGCGGCTGCAGGCGGCGCCGCCCGGGCTCAGCGGCGACCTCGTCTACCACGCCGAGCCCTTCGACGTCGCCTGCGACATCGCGGGGAAGGAGGTGTCGGGGTACGGGATCGACCTCGACTACGAGCGCCTGGTGGCACTGCACTTCGACGGGGGGCGCCGGCTGATGGCCATGCGCGAGCGCCCCCTCCCACCCCGCGACAAGAAGCCCGGGAACTGACCATGGAGACCATTCTCGCCCCCACCGCCCTCCGCCCCGGCGCGGACGAGTACGCCCCGTTCTACGCCGGCTACGTCGCCCGCGTCCCCGAGGGCGACGTCGTCGCCACGCTGGAGCGGCAGCTCGACGAGGTCGTCCGCTTCTTCCGCGACGTCCCCGCGGAGCGCGAGGGGCACCGCTACGCGCCGGGGAAGTGGAGCGTGCGCGAGGTGGCGGGGCACATCGCCGACACCGAGCGGATCATGGCCTACCGCGCCCTCCGCATCGCCCGGGGCGACGCGACGCCGCTCCCGGGGTTCGACGAGAACGCCTACGTCCCGCCGTCCGGCTTCGACGCGCGGCCGCTGGCGTCGCTGGCCGAGGAGTGGGCGGCGGTGCGGCGCGCCACCCTTCCGCTCTTCCGCCACCTGGACGCGGAGGGGTGGGCGCGGCGCGGGACGGCGAGCGACGCGGCGGTGAGCGTGCGCGCGCTGGCGCACATCATCGCCGGCCACGCCGAGCACCACCTCGAGGTCCTGCGGACGCGCTACCTCGGCGACTGATCCCTCCCACCCTCCCGTCTTCCGCCATGACCTTCCCCGATGCCCCGAGGCCCGACCGCCACGCGTACTTCATGGGGATCGCGCTGGCGGTGCGGCGCCGGGCCGACTGCACGGGGAATCGCGTGGGGGCCATCGTGGTCAAGGACCGGCACATCGTCTCCACCGGGTACAACGGGACGCCGGAGGGGCTCCCCAACTGCTCGGAGGGCGGGTGCCACCGCTGCGCCAACCGGGCGCAGTACCCCTCGGGGACGGGCTACGACCTCTGCATCTGCGTCCACGCCGAGCAGAACGCGCTCCTCGCCGCGGCGCGCTTCGGGATCGCGGTGGAGGGGAGCGCGCTCTACACCACCATGCGGCCGTGCTTCGGGTGCACCAAGGAGATGCTCCAGGCGCGGGTCGACACCGTCATCTACCTCCACGACTGGGTCCACCCCGACGCCGGGAAGCAGGCCGAGTACGAGCGCCTCCAGGCCCACTTCCGCGGCGGCGTCCACCGGCTGGAGATGGACGACCCCGAAGCCGACTGGGCCGTCACCACCCGTCGCCAGGTGCCGGTCTCCATGCCGGACGAGATCGGGCACGGGGCGCCGTGAGCGCCGCCGGACGCGAGTCGGGCGACGGGCATTCTCTCGAACCGCCGAGGAGCGGATCGTCATGAGCGAGACTTCGGCGTCTCCCCTCGACGCGCTTGCCGCGCTTCCGCCCGAGACCTGGGCTGGTGCCGCCGACGAGATCCAGCGGTCGCGCGACGAGTGGGACCGGTGAGCCTGTTCCCATCGGACAGGCCGACTTCCTCTCGCCCCGAATCCGAGGCTTTCGCCACGGCTCGCCAAACCGGCGGGCCGTGCGTACTTTGGGGGCCCGACCGGCGCCGCGAGGGGCGCGCGAGAACCCAGAAGCACGGACCGCAGAGCGTGTTCAAGAAGATCCTGGTGGCCAACCGCGGGGAGATCGCCCTCCGCGTGATCCGGGCGGCGCACGAGCTGGGGGTGGAGGCGGTGGCCGTCTACTCCGAGGCCGACCGCCTGGCCCCCCACGTCCTGGCCGCCGACGAGGCGTACCTCATCGGCCCGGCGCCCAGCGCGCAGAGCTACCTCCGCGGCGACGTCCTCATCGAGGTGGCGAAGCGGTCGGGGGCCGAGGCCATCCACCCCGGCTACGGCTTCCTCAGCGAGCGGGCGCCCTTCATCCAGGCGGTGCGCGACGCGGGGCTGGTCTTCATCGGCCCCTCCCCCGACGCCGTGACGGCGATGGGCGACAAGACGGCGGCCCGCGCGCGGATGATCGACGCCGGCGTCCCCGTCGTCCCCGGGACCAAGGAGGCGCTGAAGGACGCGGCCGAGGCCCGCCAGGTGGCCGCCGAGATCGGCTACCCCGTGCTGCTGAAGGCGGCGGCGGGCGGCGGCGGGAAGGGGATGCGCATCGTCCGCGGCGAGGACGAGATCGAGCGCGCCTTCGAGGCGGCGGGGAACGAAGCTTTAGGAGCGTTCGGCGACCGGTCGGTGTACGTCGAGAAGTACCTGGACGGGCCGCGCCACATCGAGATCCAGCTCCTCGCCGACCGCCACGGGAACACGCTCCACCTGGGCGAGCGCGAGTGCTCCATCCAGCGCCGCCACCAGAAGCTCATCGAGGAGGCGCCCAGCGCCGTCCTCACCCCCGGCGAGCGGGCGGCGATGGGGGCGATGGCCGTGGCGGCGGCGAAGGCGGTGGGGTACGAGGGGGCGGGGACGGTGGAGTGCCTCTATCAGGACGGCGCCTTCTACTTCCTGGAGATGAACACCCGCATCCAGGTGGAGCACCCGGTCACCGAGCTGGTGACGGGGGTCGACCTGGTGCAGTGGCAGCTCCGGATCGCGGCGGGCGAGGCGCTCCCGTTCACGCAGGACGACGTACGCTGGGAGGGGCACGCCATCGAGTGCCGGATCACCTCGGAGGACCCGTACAACTCCTTCCTCCCCTCCACGGGACGGATCGGGGCGCTGAACGTCCCCTCGGGGCCGGGGGTGCGGTGGGACGGGGGGATCGCCACCGGAGTCGAGGTGGGCCTGAGCTACGACCCCATGCTCGCCAAGCTGATCGTCCACGGGCCCACGCGGCTGGAGGCGATCGAGCGGATGAAGCGGGCGCTGGGCGAGCTGCGGATCGAGGGGGTCGACACCAGCGTCCCCTTCCACCTCCGGGTGATGGACGAGCCGGACTTCCGCGCCGGCCGCCTCGACATCCGCTACCTCGAGACGCACGAGGCCGAGGTCCTGGGCGCGGCGCCCTCCGACGAGGCGGTGCGGATCGCGGCGCTGGCGGCGGCGCTCCTGGAGGAGGAGCGCCCGCTCACCGGCCCGCCCAGCTCCCCCGGCCGCTCCACCCGCTCGGGCGACCCGCCCCCCCGGA
>DATACF010000826.1:0-1756 GCA_036259235.1 Longimicrobium sp.
GAGCGAACGGGGAACGCAGCGCCCGCCCTGCTAAACTGGATCCGTCGTGCGGGCACTCTTGCTCTGGATACTGCCTCCCCTGTTCCTGGCGGTCCTTGCCGTCTCGTCGAGCCATCCCCCCGTCGTCGCGTCGCCACCACCGCGCCCCGCCGTCCTCGTCCTGGTAGACGGCCTCTCCTGGGACACCACGGAGAGAGAGCCGGGCCTCGAGGAGGCTTTCTCGGATGGCGCGGCGGCGACGCTCTCTGTAGTCCAGGGGACCGCGCCTCCCAACGACCCCCGCTTCGGCTACGTCTTCCTCGGCGCGGGCTCGCGGGTGGACACCAGGTTCCTGCCCGAGAACCTGCCCGCCGACCCCGCGCGGATACCCGACGCTTTCGACGGCCCGGCGCAGACCGTCCATCCTGGCTCTCTAGGCGATGCCCTCGAAGAGGCCGGGGTGCCGGCGGCCGCGGTGGGAGACAGGGCGAGGCTGGTGATCATGACCTCGGACGGCGACGGTCGCTCCGCCTACGGGGCCGAGGACCCTATCGCCGGCCTCGAATCCGCCCTACAAGCCGGCGCAGGCTTCGTCGCCGTGGACGCCGGAGACCCGCGGCGGGCCGCGGAGCTCGTCGAGGCCGCCCGGGAAGCGGGGGCCGCCGTCGCCGTGGCCTCCCCGAACGGCCCACCCGGGACGCCGAACCTGACGCCGTTCGTTCTGGTCCAGCCGGAAGGCGAAGGGGGACTTCTCTACTCGCCGACGACGCGCACGGAGGGGCTCCTCACCAACGCGGACGTCGCCCCCACGCTGCTCGACGTCCTCGGGGTGCCTGTCCCACCAGAGATGAGCGGGCGTGCGGCGGAGGCGCGCCCGGGCGAGGCCGAGAGCGCGGAACTCTTGCAGCGCCGGCTGTGGTTCGTCGAGGACGAGGGGTTCCGGGTCTGGGGCGTGGTCGGCGTCCTGTGGGCGCTCGGCCTCGCGGCAGGCGCCCTCCGGCACGGCAGGAGGGGCGTCTCCCGGGCCGTCCTCGCCGTTGCGGCTCTACCTGCGGGGGCGTTGATCGCCGCGGCGATCCCGGTGACGAATGTTCTGCTCGTCGGGGCTCTGACCGCGCTCCTCGCGGGAGGGATCACGGCTCTCTGCTGGAGGATCTCCGGCTCCTTCGCCGGGGCGCTGGCGCGGGTGGCGCTGGCGACGGCGGGGCTCGTGATCCTGGACGCCGCGGCGGGGGGGCCGCTCGAGCGGTTCTCCACCCTGGGCTACAACCCGGCGACCGGCACCCGGTTCTACGGGGTGGGCAACGAGTACGCGGCGGTCCTCGCGGGCGCCCTCACGATGGGGCTCGGGATCCTTGCCTACAGGAGGAGACCCCCCACGATACTGCTCGCCGTGGTCGGCGCGGTCGCTGTGCTCGCGCTCGGGCTGCCCACGATGGGCGCGGACGTCGGCGGATCCGCGGTCCTAGGCCTCGCGTTCGGGGCGACGCTGGGGCTCGTACGCGGGGACGGTTGGCGGGGGGCCCTCCTGTGGGCGGCGGGCGGGCTCGCGCTCGCGGCCGTTCTGTTCCTGGCGAGCGGCCTCCTCTTCCCCGGCGTCTCCCACGGCTCGCGGGTCGCGGGCGGGGAGAGCGGGCTCTACGAGGTCGCGGCCCGCAAGCTGGCGATCAGCTTCGGCTCGCTGCTGAACCCGGTACTCCTCTTCTTGCTAGCCCTCGGCGCCGGCGTGACCTACGCCGGCTGGCGCCGGGCGCGCGGGACGCCGCTCGCCGCCGGG
>DATACF010000827.1:0-7163 GCA_036259235.1 Longimicrobium sp.
GCGAAAGTACCATATTGTCCAATCGCGCATGATTGCGGCTGGAAACGAGAGTGCCGGACCCGGCGCATTCGGGCCGGAAGATCGTGTAAATTTTTGAGGGGCGGGGTGTTGGCGGACCGGGCCGCAATCGGGCCCCGCCCATTGCCGACTCTAACGGGACGAATTATGATGGAGGGCCGGAAAATCCAGCGGCAGGAGCTCGAAACTCGTTGTGGGACAACCGCGTACGGTTGACAGGCGCCCGGGAGGCGCCTAAGCTTCGGGCGGGAAACGCATGCTTTCCCGCCCCGCCGTCCGACCCTCTCCCCGACGGACCGTGACCACCCTCTTCATCGTCTGCGCCATCGTCGGCGGCGCCGTGCTGGCGCTCCAGATCGTCCTGGGGCTCGTCGGCCTCGAGCACGAGTGGGAGCTCCCCTTCGGCGGCCACGAGCTGGAGGCGGCCGGCGACGCGGTGAACCTCTTCTCGGTGCGCGCGCTCTCGGCGGGCGTCCTCTTCTTCGGGCTGGTGGGGCTCGCCTTCCCGGGGTCGTGGGTGGCGCTCCCCGCGGCGCTGGCGGCCGGCGCGGCGGCGGCGGTCGCGGTGGCGCTCGCCATGCGCGCCATCCTCCGGCTGGAGAGCGACGGCAACGCCACCCTCTACCACGCCGTCGGCGAGACGGGGAGCGTCTACCTCAGCATCCCCGGCGGGCGCGGCGGGCGTGGCAAGGTCCACGTCACGCTCCGCGGGCACACCGTCGAGTGCGAGGCCGTCTCGGAGCACCCCCTCCCCACCGGCGCCTCGGTCCTGGTCATCGACGTGGTCGCCCCCGACCTCGTCGAGGTCATCCCCTCACCCCAGCTCGGAGCTCTCGATGCCTGACATCGTCGTCCTCATCGCCCTGGCCGCGGCGGCGCTCGCCGCCAGCATGGCGCTCTTCGTCGTCGCGCGCTACCGGCGCTGCCCCGCCAACAAGGTGCTGGTGATCTCCGGCCGCGTGGAGAAGGGGACGAGCGTCAAGACCTTCGTGGGCGGCGGCAAGTTCGTCTGGCCGGTGATCCAGGAGCACGACTACCTGAGCCTGGAGCCGATCCAGATCGACATCCCGCTCAAGGACGCGCTCTCCTTCGAGAACATCCGCGTGAGCGTCCCGTCGGTCTTCACCGTCGCCATCGGCACCGACGAGGCGGTCCGGAACAACGCCGCCACGCGCCTCCTGAAGCTCGACCAGGCGCAGATCAAGCGGCAGGCGCAGGACATCATCTTCGGCCAGCTCCGGCAGGTGATCGCCTCCATGCGGATCGAGGAGATCAACCGCGACCGCGAGACCTTCCTCCACAACATCCAGACGTCGCTGGAGCCGGAGCTGCGCAAGATCGGCCTGGTGCTCCTGAACGTGAACATCACCGACATCAACGACGAGTCGGGGTACATCGAGGCCATCGGGCGGAAGGCGGCCGCCGAGGCGGTGCAGAAGGCGCGCGGCGACGTGGCCGACCAGGAGAAGCTGGGCGAGATCCGCGTGGCCGAGGCCGAGCGGGAGCGCACCATCCAGGTCGCCAACGCCACCAAGCTCCGCGAGATCGGCACCCGCGAGGCGCAGCGCGAGCAGGCGGTGCGGCTGGCCGAGCTGGCCAAGGAGCAGAAGGTCGGCGAGGAGCTGGCGGCGCTGGAGCGCGAGGCGCAGATCAAGGAGGCGCAGCGCCAGCAGGCCGTCCGGATCGCCGAGCTCGACAAGGAGCAGAAGATCGGCGAGCAGACGGCCGTCTTCCAGCGCGAGGCGCAGGTGAAGGAGGCCGAGCAGCTCAAGCGCGTGGCCATCGCCGGCGCCGAGGCCCGGGCCATCGCGGGCGAGGCGTCGTCGCAGGCCGAGATCGTGGCGACGCGGGCGCAGCTCCAGGTGCGCGAGGCCGAGGCCTTCCAGCTCGCGGAGACGCGCAAGCGCGAGGCGGAGGCCGCGGTGATGGAGGCGCAGAACCGGGCGCTGGCCCGCGCGGCGCTCGCCGAGGCCGAGCGGGTGGAGGCCGAGCGGCGCGCGGCGCTGGAGGCCCCGGCCAAGGCCGAGAAGGCGAAGACGATCGTGGAGGCGGAGGCCGAGGCCGAGCGCGCGCGGATCGCGGCCGTGGCCGAGGCGGCGGCCAACTACGCGCGGCTGGAGGCCGAGGCGCGCGGCCAGTACGAGATCCTGGCCAGGAAGGGCGAGGGCCTCAAGGAGATCGTGCAGGCGTGCGGCGGGGCCAAGGAGGCCTTCCAGCTCCTCATGCTGGAGCACCTCGACACCCTGGCCGAGACGGCGGCGCTGGCCATCAGCAACATCAAGTTCGACAAGGTGGTGGTCTGGGACTCGGGGAACGGCCAGGCCACGGGGAACTTCCTCCAGAACTTCGTCCGCGGGATGCCGCCGATGATGCAGGTCGTCCGCGAGATCGGCGGCGTGGAGCTCCCCGAGATCCTCGGCAAGCTGACCTCCGACGGCACGGACGCGCCGGCGCCGGACGCGATCGCGGTCCCCAAGATCGTCGCCGAGGAGGACGTCGCCCGCGAAGAGGCCGCGGCGAGCTGACCGTCATCGACTGATTCGCCCCGAACGAAGCGGCGCCTGGACCTGGTCCGGGCGCCGCTCACGTTTCTACCGCTCTGGTCTCACGCAGAGGGAGCAGAGAAGGAGAGAACTACTCGCGGTTCCTCTGCTTCTCTGCTCCCTCTGCGTGAGATTTGCTTCTGCCGGATTCGTCGTCACCCCAGCGCCGCGGGGGGGCGATAGATCCACCCTTCCAGCGCGATCGCCTCCTCCGGGGCGCGGCCGAGGCGGCGGGGCTGGTCGAGGTCGGCGCGGCAGAGGAAGGCGACGAGGGCGGCGATGCAGGCGTCGCGCGCGTCCTCCAGCGTGACGGCGATGGCCTCGAGGGAGGGGTGGGCGAAGGTCATGAAGGGGCGCAGGCCGGCGGGGCGCGCGCGGACCTCGCCGGGGCGCGAGGGGACGCGGCTCCCCTTGAGCCCCAGCTCCTTGGCGGCGCCCGAGGGGTAGACCTCGATCAGCGTGGTCGTCGCGCCGCCGGCCGGGGCGGCGGGGAGGATGGAGACCGCGCCTTCCTCGCGCAGCTCGTGGAGCCAGCGGATCCCTTCGACCGTCTGCCGGTAGAGCCGCATGTCGAAGGGGGCGAGGGCGCCGCCGGTGTCGGTGCACCGGAGCGCCTTCTGGAGGTCCATGTACGGCTCGCGCACCTCGTCGGCCGGGCGGTCGGCGATCCACGCGGCCACGCCGGCCCAGGTGGCGGGGCGCTCGCCCGCGATCCGCCGCGCGGCCTCCGCGGGGATGCCGAAGGGGAAGTCGGCGCCCCAGAGAATCGTCTCGTCGCCGCCCTCGCACCCGCAGTGCTTCCGCCACCCGCCGCCCACGAAGGCGGCGAGGTCGGCGCGGAAGGGGTGGGGGCAGAGGGAGAGGACGTGGAGCTTGCCGTCCTTCTCCGTCCCCACGGCGGTCCAGAGGTTGGCGAGGGGCTCCTTGGCCCCGGAGAAGTCGATGCCGCCGAAGTAGGCGAAGTCCGTCATGCGCTGGGGGACCGGGGTGTGTCGAAGGGCGTCGGGGGCGGGAATCTACGCCGCCGCCGCCGCGCGCGTCCACCGGCGGCGAGGACCGGCCGTTTGGCGTCAGCCGCGGCCCGTGGCGCGGCGGACGGCCTGGCCGAGGATCATGGCGAAGAGCTCGACGTCGTCGCTGAAGCCGAAGAAGGCGTTGCCGGCCCCGGCGCGCCGCACCTCGATCCCGCCGCCCCCGGGCTTGAAGCCCAGGAGGTCGCGGTACTCGATCGTCACGCTCTCGCTCTTCCCCAGGAACACCAGGCGCTCGCTGGTGCACACCAGCGTCCCGTCGACGTAGCGGGGCTCGTCGCGGGTGGACACCTCGCGGCGGACGGTGCCGCGGGTGCGGAGGTCCTTCCCCTTCCATTCGCGCTGGAGCCAGGCGGCGTCGTAGACCACGCCGTCGAAGTGGAGCTTCTCGGTCTGCACGGCGCGCACCTCCGCGAGGGTGGCGGCGCGGACGGCGTGGCAGCGCTCGCCGCGGCGGACGAGGAGGGGCGCGGCGTCGACCTCGGGGAGGCGGCCGTTCTCGACCTCCCAGAGGAGGCGGAAGCGCTCGAGCTCGGCGCGGGTGCGCGCGTCCGCGGCCAGGTCGATCCCCAGCCCGGCGGCGGCGCGGGTGAGCTCGGCCTCTTCCTCGGGCGAGAGGCGGGCGTCGGCGGTGGCCTTCGCGCGCACGGCGCCGACGACGTTCTCGGCCAGCTCGCGGCGGGTGGCGCGGGCCTCGTCGGCGCCGAGCTCCAGGGCGGCCTGGAGACGGTCGAGCTTCGCCTGCTCGTCGGCGTCGAGGCGCCGGTCGGCCACGAAGGCCTCGGCGCGGCGGCGGTACATCCACCGGCCCACCACACGGCGCGCGTACGCGGAGCTTTCCGGCGCGAGGCGGAGGAGCCCTTCCAGCGCGGCGACCTCCTTCTGCTCCTCTTCCGACAGCTCGTCGTCGCGGAGGAAGTGGCGGAGGTAGCGGGCGAAGACGATCTGCGACTCGCGCGGGAGGTCGTCGGGGAGCGAGACGCCGTGCCTCTCCTCGATCCGGGCGGTGGCCTCCGGGTCGACGCCGCCGATCCCGCCCGCTACGACGATCAGGTTGTTGAGCTCGATCAGCGCGTCCTGCGGCCCGTCGAGGAAGTCGGCGGACTCGAACGGCTGGAAGACGTCCGCGAACTGGCGGCCGCGGGCGGTGAGGACGTGCTTCCGGCGCGTGAACAGGTAGTCGCCCATCGCCATCGCCGAGGCCGCCCCGACCAGCGGCCACCACCAGCGCCGCGGGTCGAGCGCGTAGGCTCGCACGGAGAGCCCGAAGAGCGCGGCCGAGAAGACGGCGGCCAGGACGAACGCCGACGGCCAGTACGACACCACGCCCCACGCCGTCCAGCCCAGCGCCGCCAGGAGCGCGGCACCCCCCGCCAGCTCCACCATCGCCAGGTCGCCGGTCCACCACTCCCGCGCGAGGATGAAGAGGAGCAGGACGCAGGCGGCGAACGCCGCGAGGGAGAAGATCGCTCCGCGCATCCCCGGCGGCGGCTCCTCCCCCAGTCCCTCCTCGCCGGTCCGCAGCCGCGGGGCGGGGGAGGACTCGTGGTCCGCGCCGGATTCTGCGAGGGCACCCCCTTCGGACGGCGCGTCGGAGGACGCATCAGCGGAATCCGAAACGGGCAGCATGGTCTCGGTCGCCGGATCGGCGTCCTCCGCATCGGCGGACGGCTCGGCGACCGCGACGGGAGCAGGACTGCGCTCCTCCTCTGATCGCGCCGTTGCGGGGATGGCGGATGCGGAGGGAGCTGTCGGAGGCGAAACGGGGGAGACGGTGGGGCTGGGGCAGCCGCACTGGGGGCAGGCGGCGGCCTCGGTGCTCACCATGCGGCCGCACTCGCGGCAGGGCTTCAGGGCCATGCGGGGGAGGACTAGGCGGGGCGGAGGGTGAAGACGGTGATCTCGGGGCGGACGTTGAAGCGCGCCTGGATCAGGTGGCCCAGCCCGCGGTTGACGTAGAGCGTGCGCCCGCCGGAGAGCGCGATCTCGCCCGCGGCGTAGCGCCGGTTCTTGATGGGAAGGAGCGGCGGGGGGAGGAAGGGCGGCTTGCACTGGCCGCCGTGCGTGTGCCCGGCCAGGATCCATCCGCCGAACCCCTCCCACCCGTCCAGGTCCACCGTGTCGGGGTTGTGCGAGAGGGCGACCGCCGGCGCGCCGGCCGGGAGCCCCGGGAGGACGAGCGCGGGGGCGAAGCGCTGCCCCCAGAGGTCGTCGAGCCCCACGATCCGCAGCCCACCGACGTCCGCCGCCTCGTTCCGCAGCACCCGCACCCCCGCCCGCTCCAGCTCTTCCGCCACGCGCGCCGCAACCTCCGGCTGCGCCCAGTTGATCCCGTAGTCGTGGTTGCCCAGGGTGGCGAAGGTGCCCAGCGGCGGCTTCGGGAGCGCCGCCAGGACGCGGCGGAGGCGGAGGAGCTGCGCGTCGAAGTCGTACGGGACGTAGCTGATGAGGTCGCCCGTGATGACGACGACGTCGGGGCGGAGCGCGGCGAGGGAGGCGAGGCTCCGGACCAGGTACCCGTCGTCGACGCGCGGGCCCACGTGGAGGTCGCTCACCTGCACCATCCGCCGCCCGTCGAGCGCGCCCGGAAGCCCGCGCACCGGCATCGCCCGCTCCACGACCTCCACCCAGTGGGGCTCGATCCCCAGCGTGTAGCCGACGACCCCGGCCGCGCCCGCGGCCAGCGCGCTGGCGCCGGTGATCAGGAAGCGGCGCCGGTTCATCTCCACGCCGCCGCCCGCGCGCCTTCGTCCACCTCCAGCAGCCGCCCCAGCGCCCGCATCTCGCGCTCTCCCTCGGGAGTGTGCGTCTCGACGAAGTGGGTCACGTAGACCCCGTAGAGGCTCCGCCGCTCCTCCTCCGCCCCGTCCCACGACAGCCCGTACGGCGCCAGCGCCGCCTCCAGCGCCTTGCGCGTGACGCTCGAGACCCGCCCCGCCGCGGCGAACACGTTGTTCATCGCGATCCGGGCGTTGGCGCGCGCGGGGACCTCGCCCAGGAGGCGCGCGTCGTCGCCCGCCAGGCAGGCGCCCGGGACGAAGGCGCGCGGCGGCGCCACGCTCTCCAGCCACGGCCGCGATTCCGTCGGGCGCGGCACAGTGCCGGGGGCCGGCCTGCGCTTCGGCGCGAGGCGCTGGCGGAAGCGGGCGGCGCGCCGTGGGACGTGCGGGAGCGTCGCGCGGCCTTCCAGCACGGCGATGCGGTCGACGGCGAAGTCGGGGGCGCGGGAGCGGAAGTAGTCGGCGAAGAAGAGGACGCCGGCCAGGAGGAGCATCGACGGGAAGAGGCCCGCGCCGCCGGTGAGCGGGAGGAGGACGCACGTCGCTCCGGCGATGCCGAGGAGGACGTTCGCCGCGCGGAGCCCGGCCGGGCGGAAGCGGAGGACGTGGGGGATGGCCCCCAGCGCGTACGCCGAGAGCGCGAAGGCGGCGAAGCCCGCGAGCGGATACCAGTCGTCGTCCAGCATCCTGAGGAGCGCGACGAGCGCCAGCGCGAGCGCCCCGGCCGCCGTCGCGGCCACGAACGCCCACCCGCGCGCGCCGTGGCGCGGAAACGCGACGGCCGGCGCGGG
>DATACF010000828.1:0-2857 GCA_036259235.1 Longimicrobium sp.
CGGAGGAATGCGGAGAGACCGCGGCGCGCGTGGCTCCGGAGCGGTCCCGCATCCACCGCCTGCCCTCACACGATCCAGTCTCGCGACAGCGCCGGACGAAGCGCGACGAGACTCAGAGCTCGATCTGCGCCCCCAGCTCGACGACGCGGTTGGGCGGGAGCCCGAAGAACGACGTCGCCGTCCGCGCGTTGCGGCTCATCACCGAGAAGAGCTGCTCGCGCCACACCGCCATCCCCGGCCTCTTCGACGGGATCAGCGTCTCCCGCCCCAGGAAGTAGCTCGTCTCCATCGGCTTCAGCTCCAGCCCCTTCGCCGCCAGGAGCGAGAACGCCCGCGGGATCTCCGGGTCCTCGGTGAAGCCGTAGCGGACGACGACGCGGTAGAAGCCGTCCCCCATCTCCTCGAAGCTCACCCGCTCGTCGTCGTCGACGACCGGGATCTCCTCCGTCTCCACCGTCAGCAGCACCACCCGCTCGTGCAGCACCTTGTTGTGCACCAGGTTGTGCAGGAGCGCCGGCGGCGTCCCGTCGGAGCGGCCGTACATGAACACCGCCGTCCCCGGCACCCGCGGCGGCGGGTTCATCTCCACGTCCTTGAGGAAGAACTCGAACGGGAGCGTGGTGGCGTGGAGGCGCGTCGACAGGATCTCGCGCCCCTTCTTCCACGTCGTCATCAGCGCGAACATCCCCCCGGCGACGACCAGCGGGAACCACCCGCCCCGCGGGATCTTCACCAGGTTGGCCCCCCAGAACGCCAGGTCGACGACGAGGAACGACGCCGCAAGCGCCCCCGCCTTCCACACCGGCCACCCCCACCGCGAGCGCGCCACCGCCGTGAAGAGGAGCGTGGTGAAGACCATGTCCGTCGTCACCGCCACCCCGTACGCCGCCGCCAGCCGGCTCGACTCGCGGAAGCCGACCACCAGCCCGATGCACGCCGCCATCAGCACCCAGTTGACCCCGGGGATGTAGATCTGCCCGATCTCCCGCGCCGAGGTGTGCTCGATGTGCATCCGCGGGAGGTACCCCAGCTGCATCGCCTGCCGGGTGAGCGAGAAGGCGCCGGAGATCACCGCCTGCGAGGCGATGACCGTGGCCAGCGTCGCCAGCGCCACCATCGGGTAGAGCGCCCAGTCCGGGGCCAGGAGGAAGAAGGGGTGCTCGGCCGCCTCGGGCTCGTTGATGATCAGCGCCCCCTGGCCGAAGTAGTTCAGCACCAGCGCGGGGAGGACGACGCCGAACCAGGTCATCCGGATCGGCCGCTTCCCGAAGTGCCCCATGTCGGCGTAGAGCGCCTCGCCCCCGGTGACCACCAGGAAGACCGACCCCAGCACCAGGAACCCCGCCGTCCCGTTGCGTCCGAAGAACTCGGCCCCGTAGAGCGGGTTCACCGCCGCCAGCACCCCCGGGTGCCGCGCGATCTCCAGCGCCCCCAGCACGCCCAGCACCGTGAACCAGAGGAAGGTGACGGGCCCGAAGACCTTCCCGATCCCCGCCGTCCCCCGGCTCTGCACCGAGAAGAGCCCCACCAGGATCACCACCGTAATCGGGATCACGTACGGCTCGAAGAAGGGCGTCGCCACCTTCAGCCCCTCCACCGCCGAGAGGACGGAGATGGCCGGGGTGATCATCGAGTCGCCGTAGAGGAGCGAGGCCCCGAAGAGCCCCATCAGCACCAGGACCCGTCCCCGCACCCCCACCGCCGTCCGGCGGGGGGCCACCAGCGCGGTGAGCGCGATCATCCCCCCCTCGCCCCGGTTGTCGGCGCGGAGGACGAAGGCGAGGTACTTGACCGAGATGACGACGATCAGGCTCCAGAAGATCAGCGACAGGATCCCGAGGACGTTCTCGGGCGTCGGCGTGATCCCCGACTCCTCGCTGAACGCCTCGCGGAGGGCGTAGAGGGGGGAGGTGCCGATGTCCCCGTAGACGACGCCCAGCGCGGTGAGCGCCAGGACGTAGAGGTAGCGGCCCGAAGCTTCGGGGCGGTCGTGCGACACGTCAGGTCCTCTCGCGGGTTGATGTCACAGCTCGATCTGCGCGCCCAGCTCCACCACCCGGTTGGGCGGGAGCCCGAAGAACGAGGTGGCGGTGCGGGCGTTGCGGCTCATCAGGGAGAAGAGGTGCTCGCGCCAGGGCGCCATCCCCTTCCGCTTCGACGGGATCAGCGTCTCTCGCCCCAGGAAGAACGACGTCTTCGCCGACGTCAGGTCGAGCCCCGGGGCGTGCACCGCCTTCAGCGCCTCCGGCACGTTCGGTTCCTCCATGAAGCCGTAGGAGAGGACCAGCCGGTGGAAGCCGTGCCCCATCGCCTCGATCGTCCACCGCTCGCCCTCGTCCACGTGCGGGACCTCCTCGGTCACCACCGCCAGGAAGACGACGGTCTCGTGGAGCACCTTGTAGTGCTTCAGCGAGTGGAGGAGCGCGGGAGGCGTGCCGTCGCGCCCGGAATACATGAAGATCGCCGTCCCCGGGACGCGGTGCGGCGGGTTGGCACCTACGTCGGCGAGGAAGAGCTCGATCGGGAGCGTCCGCTCCTGCAGGCGGTCGGCCAGGATGCGGCGCCCCGTCTTCCACGTCGTCATCGCCGTGAACACGACGGCCCCCACCACCAGCGGGAACCATCCCCCGGCGGGGATCTTGACGATGTTCGCCCCCCAGAACGCCAGGTCGACGGCGAGGAAGAAGCCGCCGAAGAGGAGCGTCGCCCAGAGCGGCCACTTCCACCGCTCGCGCTCCACCACCCCCAGGAGGATCGTCGTGATCACCATCGTCGTCGTCACCGCCACCCCGTACGCCGCGGCCACGTTGCTGGAGCGCTGGAAGCCGAGGACGAGGCCGATGCAGCAGAGCATCAT
>DATACF010000829.1:0-2383 GCA_036259235.1 Longimicrobium sp.
GGACCAGCCGTGCGACGGGGCGCCCTGATTCAAGCACTCCCATCGACCCGAGTTGTCAATCTTCGCGCAGGCCTTTGGCCCGCTTCATGGCAGTCGACCAGTCTCACCCGGTCGCCGCGTCGCTCGCTCTCGTTAGCGAGTCCTTCAATCTAACCGGACCGCCACCCTTCGTCAACCCCCTCGGTCGTCTCGTTTTTCAGACTTCCTCGGGGTGTCCCGTCTGGCTAACCCATTCAAGTTAAGCCGCTTAGGATTGGTGGTCAAGGGGTGAATTCGTCCGTTTTCACCGCCTCGGCCCGCGCCGCCTCGTTTCGGAGGACAGCCCTGAAGAGTAACCCTCCTCGAACTGCCCGTCAACCCCTCTTCGGGATCGGTTCGGCGCTCGTTTTTCAAGGGGCGCGAATACTAAACCTTCCCGTTTCCTCCGTCAACCCTTTCCGTGACGCGGAGTTTACTGAGTCGCGCTCATTTCGCGAAACGACCAACAGGCCGCGCGATCGTCGAGTCGCGCGACCCTGTGACTTTCCTTCGATCCCCCGAACAGCTCCGACGTTCTTACCGGTCGACCGTCGCCGCGGGGACGTTCTCGATCTCCAGGACGTGCCCGGCGTTGGAGGGGAGGGTGAGGAACCAGGGCGCGAGGACGAGGGCCAGGACGGCCATCAG
The DNA here is from genome assembly GCA_036259235.1 of Longimicrobium sp. Lineage (GTDB taxonomy): Bacteria > Gemmatimonadota > Gemmatimonadetes > Longimicrobiales > Longimicrobiaceae > Longimicrobium. The sequence goes on from DATACF010000829.1 coordinate 667, forward strand.
CTTGATCAGGATGTTCATCGCCGGGCCCACCGCGTCGCGGAAGGGGTCGCCGACGGCGTCGGCCACGAGGGCGGCCTTGTGCGCGTCGGAGCCGCGGCCGCCGTGGGCGCCGGCCTCGATCCGGGCGCGGGCGCTGGCGAAGGCGCCCCCCGCGTTGCTCATCCAGAGCGCCAGGAGGAGCCCGGTGAGCGTGGCCCCGGCCAGCACCCCGCCCAGCGCGGCCACGCCCAGGACGCCGCCCACCAGGACGGGGACGAGGACGGCCACGACGCCCGGGACCGCCATCTCCCGCAGCGCCGCGCGGGTGGAGATGTCGATGCAGCGGGCCGAGTCGGGGGGCGTGTCGCCTTCGAGGAGGCCGGGGGTCTCGCGGAACTGGCGGCGGACCTCCTCCACCATCTTCGCGGCGGCGCGGCCGATCGCCGAGGTGGTGAGCGCGGCGACGACGAAGGGGACGGCCCCGCCCAGGAGGAAGCCGATGACCACGTACGGGTCGACCAGGTTGACCGTCCGCAGCCGCACGGTGGCCGCGTACGCCGCGTAGAGGGCGATGGCCGCCAGCGCCGCCGAGGCGATGGCGAACCCCTTCCCCACCGCCGCCGTGGCGCTCCCGGCGGCCGAGAGCTCGTCGGTGACCCGGCGCGTCTCGGGCCCCAGGTGGCTCATCCCCGCCACGCCCCCCGCGGTGTCGGCGATGGGGCCGAACGCCTCGACGGCGACCGTGAGCGCCAGCGTGGAGAGCATCCCCACCGCCGCGACCGCGATCCCGTAGAGGCCGGCGGTCTCGTACCCGACCGCGATGGCGGCGCAGAGGGCGACGATGGGGACGGCGACCGACTCGAGCCCCGAGGCCAGCCCGGTGATGACCGACGTCGCCGGGCCCGTGGGCGCGGCGTCGGCCACCTGGCGGGCGCCGCGCGTGGCGGCCCACCACTCGGAGACGAGGCCGACGGCGACCCCGGCGGCCGCCCCGGCGAGGAGCGCCCAGTAGGGACCCATCATCCGGTACTCGGCCCCCGTGTCGGGGTCCTGCATGTCGAAGGCGAGCGACCAGACGACGAGCGCCATGATCAGGACGAAGACCGCCGCCGCCCCCACGGTGGCCCAGCGGAGGGCGAAGGCCGCCCCCCGGCGCTCGAAGAAGCGGACGAGGAAGATCCCCAGCGCCGAGGCGAGGAGCCCGGCGGCGAGCGCCAGGATGGGGAGCCCCACGGCGGCGATCCGGTTGTCGTACCCCGCCAGCGACCCCTGCGTGACCCCGATGGCGACCGCCGCCACCACCGCGGCGGCCTGGCTCTCCAGGAGGTCGGCGCCCATCCCCGCCGCGCCGCCGACGCTCCGGCCCACGTGGGTGGCCACCGCCGCGGGGTTGCGCGGGTCGTCGGCGGGGAGGCCGGCCTCGACCTGGGAGACCAGGCTCCCGGCCACCCCGGCGGCGTTGGCGAAGACGCCCCCGGCCAGCCGCCCGAAGAGCGCCACCACCGAGGCCCCCAGCGCGAACCCCGAGGCGATGGCCGCGAACTCCTCGAAGCGCTCCTGCTCGAAGACGCCGGCGCGCGAGATCCCCAGGAAGTGGACGAGCCCCACCCCGAAGAGCCCCAGCCCCGCCACCGCCTGCCCCATCACCGAGGCCCCGCCCCATGCCACCCGGAGCGCGGCCGGGGCGCCGTCGGCGCGGGCCGCCTCGGCGGTGCGGGCGTTGGCGCCGGTGGCCGCG
>DATACF010000830.1:0-2952 GCA_036259235.1 Longimicrobium sp.
CGGTCTCGGCCGAGCGGACGGCCTCGCCGCGGACGGCGTCGCTCTCCCGCCCGGCGGCCTCGACGCGGTCGGCGCCCTGGGCCACCAGGCCGAGCTGGGCGCGGGCCTCGCCGGCGCCCTCCTCGGTGGTCGCGCCGATGGTGCGGGCGGCGCCCTCGACCTCGGCGGCGGAGGACGCCAGCCGCTCGGAGGTGGCGGCGAGCGACTGGGCGCCGCGCTGGATCTCGCGGACCATGGCGCCCACGGTGCGCGACATGGCGTTGACGGAGACGGAGAGGAAGCCGATGTCGTCGAGGGCGCGCCCGGGGAGGACGGTGGTGAAGTCGCCCCCCTGCGCGCGGGCCAGCGCCTGGCGGACGCGGCGGAGGCGGCGGGTGTAGGCCACGGGCCCCGATCTCGCCAGCCACCCGGTGCCGATCAGGAAGAGCCACTCGATGGCGAGGACCCACCCCTCGGCGGGGGTCTCGATCCCCATCCCGGCCGCGCGCCCCAGCGGGTAGAAGACGGCGGCGAGGGCGAGCTGGGCCTGGGCGGCGCGCGGCATCCCCAGCGCGTAGCCGCCGATGGCGAAGATCAGGTACGGGAGGACGAGGTAGCCGCGCTCGCCCAGGGCGTAGGCGAACCCCGCGATCACCGCCGTGTCGACCGCCTGGATGGCCCAGAACTGCCAGGGCGAGAAGCGGTCGGCGCGGAGGAGGAGGACGACGGCGGCGTTGGCGACGAAGGTGATCCCCGCCAGGACGGTGGCCGCCGTCCAGGTGATGTCGAGCGCGCCGGTGAGGCGCCCGGTGAAGCCGAGCCCCACGGCCAGCGCGATCAGGAGCCAGCGCATCCGCGTGGCCTGGCGGTGGCGCTCGCGGAGGACGAGCCAGCGCTCGCGGGCGAAGAGCGCCTCGAAGTCGGTGGAGATCCCGTTCAAAGGAGGGCCGTGCGGAGGAGAGGGGCGCGGACGCGGCGCGGGGCCGGTGCGCGCAATGTGGACGGAGGGGCGAGATCCTGTCAAGCAAGACGCCGATTCGGCGCGGGGGCGGGGCTCCGCGCGGGGCCCCTCACCCGGCTCGCCTCAGGCTCGCCACCCTCTCCCACACGTGGGAGAGGGGCACATGGGGGTTCGGTGCGTTGCGCGGGGATTCGCGTGAGGGCGGGCTTCGCGGGCGCGATGAATCGCGCGGCTACATTGGATTGCGTGTTCGACGGTCAGCTTTCGCGATTCTCCAGGTCCGCCCGCGCGGCTTCCTTGAGCAGATCCCAGGCGCCCTGGACGTGTGTCTCGGCCGTGCGGATGTTGCCGATGGCGAAGCGGAGGGCGATGCGGCCGTCGAGCTTCGTGTGGGAGAGGAAGACGCGGCCGGTGGCGTTGACGGCGGCCATCACGCGCTCGTTGTGGGCGTCGGTCTCCTCGTCCGACCAGCCGTCGGGGCGGCCGCGGAAGACGACGAGGCTCAGGGGGACGGGGGCCAGCCGCTCCCACCCGGGCTCGGCGTCGACCCAGTCGCCGAGGAGCTTCGCCAAGCGGACGTGCTCGCGGATGCGGGCGGCGACGCCCTCGGCGCCGAAGTAGCGGAGGACGAACCAGAGCTTGAGGGCGCGGAAGCGCTTCCCCAGCGCGGGGCCGTAGTCCATCAGGTTGGTGACGCTCTCGCCCTCGGGGGTCACGAGGTAGTCGGGGACGAGCGAGAAGGCGCGCCGGGCCTGCTCGGGGCGGCGGAAGTAGAGGACCGACAGGTCGACCTGCACGAACATCCACTTGTGCGGGTTGACGACGAGCGAGTCGGCGCGGTCGCACCCCTCCACGATCCACCGCAGCTCGGGGACGACGGCCGCCGAGCCGCCGTACGCCGCGTCGACGTGGAGCCAGAGCCCGTGCCGCGCGCAGACGTCGGCGATGGCCGGGACGGGGTCGATGCTGCTGGTCGACGTCGTCCCCACGGTGGCGACGACGGCGAGGGGGCGGACGCCGGCCGCGAGGTCCTCCTCGACGGCGCGCTCCAGGGCGGCGGGGTCCATCCGGAAGTCGGCGTCCGTGGCGATCTTCCGCACGCCGGTCTTGCCGAGGCCCAGGGTGATGGCGGCCTTGTCGATGGACGAGTGGACGTGCTCGGAGCAGTAGACGCGGAGCCGGGGGAGGCTTCGCCCGCTCATCCCCTCGTCGCGCACGTCGAGCCCGGCGGCGTCGCGGGCGGTGGCGAGGGCGACGAGGGTGGAGATGGAGGCGGTGTCCTGGATGGTGCCGTGGAACCCGTCCGGGAGCCCCATCATCTGCCGGAGCCAGTCGAGGACGCGCTCCTCCAGCTCGGTGGGCGCGGGGCCGGTGCGCCAGAGCATGGCGTTGACGTTGAGCGCGGCGGCCAGCATCTCGCCCAGCGCGCCGGGGGCCGAGCCGGTGATGGCGAAGTAGGCGTGGAACCCCGGGTGGTTCCAGTGCGTGACGCCCGGGACGACGATCCGCTCGAAGTCGCGGAGCACCGCGCCGAAGTCCTCGCCCTCGGGGGGCGCGGCGGGGGGGAGCTGGGTCGCGATCTCGCCCGGGCGGACGGGGGAGAGGACCGGGTACCGCTCCACGCCGGCCAGGTAGTCGGCCATCCAGTCGACCACGGCGTGCGCGTGGCGGCGGAACTCCTCGGGGGGCATGTCGCCCAGCGGCGGGCGCGGGGCGGAGGCGGCGTCGGCGGACATGGGCGTTCGTCGGTCGGATGAAGAGGACGCGATCAGGCTGAGAGTCGGACCGCGCCGATGCTGGCCGGATCGAGCCGGGACTTCGTTGTCATCGTCGTCGTCCTGAGGCCCGGCCACGCGGTTGTCGTGGTCCGCACCACAGGGCGCAGGGCCGTGAGGATCCAGCCGAGGCATGCGCAGGCGCCCGTCGCGGCAGCCCGCACCCTCATTGCGTCGGCGCCGCCGTCCGTCGATGCCCTGGCTTTTCCTGCCGTGCATCGACGGCTGATCGTGAGG
>DATACF010000831.1:0-5289 GCA_036259235.1 Longimicrobium sp.
CGGTGGGCTCGCGCCCGCCGGTGGTCACCAGCTCGGCGCCGCGGTCGGCCGCGGCCTCGGCGGCCTCGGCCTCCAGCGCCTCGGCTGCGTCGGCCATGGGCGAGGCGGTCGAGTCGGCGTCGGCCTCGTCGGCGTCCTCGCGCTTGCGGCGGCGGCGGCGGGGGGCCTGCGCCACGTCGCCGATGGCGGCCTCGACGGCCTCCTCGACGTTCTTGTGGCCCAGGCGGCGCTCGCGCTCGACCCAGGTGCGGACACGCGCCACGTGCTCGTCGGAGATCTCCGACATGTGGCTGCGGACCGGGATGTCCATCTCCCGCAGGAGGTGCACCAAGGCCTCAGCCGGAACGCTCAGCTCCTTGGCGACTTCGAAGACACGCATCAGTGCTGCTTTCCTCCGTGACTTTCTTCTTCCGCATCCCGCGGATGGGCCAGCGCCGCGGCCAGCTCCATGGCGCGCTTCGCGAAGCTCGGATTGGTGAGCCCCACGGCCGAGACGGCGGGGCGGCCCAGGGCCGCGCCCACCTGCTCGCGCGTCAGGCAGACGACGTACGGGGTCCCGCGCGCCTCCAGCAGCGGGACCAGCTTGTGACTCTGCGTGGGAGAGGTGTCCGCGGCGAGCACGACGGCCAGGACCTCGCCGTCGCGAACGCCCTTGCGGGCCGCGTCCATCCCGTGGACGAGCCCGCGGGCGCGGGCGGCCAGCCCCAGGAGGTCGAGGAGGGCGCGCTCGGGAGACCCGGAGCGCGCGGGAGGCCGTTCCGCGCCGTTCATCGTGTGTTCCCTAAGACCGCCAAGTTCTCCCGGGGCGCGTCAGGTGTCAAGCCCCCTCGGGGGGGACGGCGCCCTCGGCCTGCGCGCCGGCGTCCTCCGACGCCTCGCTCGCGCCGGGCATCGCCTCCGACGCCTCGGCGGTCTCGCCCCCCGCCGCCGCGCCCGCGCCGCCGTCCTCCTCCTCGACCGTCATCTCGTCGATGAGCGTCAGGAGCCGGTCGGCCTCGGCGGGGCCGATGGCGGGGATCCGGAGCAGGTCCTCGCGCTCCAGGTCGATCACGTCGAGGAAGGTATTGTACCCCGCGGCCTCCAGCGCCGCCAGCGTGGCCGGGGCCAGGTCGAGCTCGCGCAGGGGGAAGTCGGTGCTCTCGTACTCGGTGTCGCCGCCGCCGAAGAGGGCGCGCTCGGCGCCGCGCTCCAGCCACTCGCGGCTCCCGAAGAGGTCGATCTGCCACCCGATCAGCTGCGAGGCCAGGCGGACGTTCTGCCCGTTGCGGCCGATGGCCAGCGAGAGCTGGTCCTCGTCGACGATCGCCGTCATGGTGCGGCTCTCGTAGTCGGAGACGACCTTGGCGACGCGGGCCGGGGCCAGGGCGCGCTTGGCGTAGATCTCCGGGTCCGGGTGCCAGGGGACGATGTCGATCCGCTCGCCGCCCAGCTCCTGCACCACCGCGCGGACGCGGCTCCCCTTGAGCCCCACGCAGGCGCCCACGGGGTCGATGCTCTCGTCGCGCGAGCTCACCGCCAGCTTGCTCCGGCCGCCGACCTCGCGGGCGGTCCCCTTGATGTCGACGATCCCCTGCTGGATCTCGGGGACCTCGAGCTTGAAGAGGGCGGCCACGAAGAGCGGGTCGGCGCGCGAGAGGATCAGGCGCGGCCCCTTGGGCGTCTCCTCGACCTTCTTGAGGACGGCGCGGATCGTCTCGCCCTGCCGGAAGCGCTCGCGGGGGTTCTGCTCCTTCCAGGGGACGATGGCGTCGGCCTCGCGGGCCCGGTTGAGGAGGATGACCAGCTTCCCGCGCTCGACCTGCTGCACCTCGCCCGAGAGGAGCTCGCCGACGCGGTGCTCGTACTCGTCGCGGATCTTCTGGCGCTCGCCCTCGCGGACGCGCTGGAGGATGCGCTGCTTGGCCGCCATCACCGCGTTGCGCCCGAACTGCGCGAACTCGACGGGGACCTCCATGATGTCGCCGACCTCGAAGTCGGGGTCGTCCCACCGCGCCTCCTCGAGCGAGATCTCGCGCGAGGGGTCCTCGACCTCGGCCACGACCTCCTTGAGGACCGTGATGCCGATCCCGCCGGTCCCCTCGTCGATCTCGATCTCGGCCTCCACGTTGGGGCCGTACCGCTTGGCGAGGGCGGCGAGGATGCCGTCCTTGATGAGGTCGTGGAGCTCGTCGCGCGAGATGGCCTTGTTGGCGGTCATCTCGCGGAAGGCCGCGAGGATCTGGGGGGTCGCGTTGTTCATGGCCTCGGTTCCTGTCTGTTCTCTCGGAGCGCGCCGCGCGCGCCCCGCCTCACTTGCGGTCCCACCGGTACACCAGGTGCGCCTTGTCGACGTCGGCGAGGGGGAACTCGACCTCCTCGCCGCCCTCCAGCGTCAGGGCCACGCGGGCGTCGCCGCCCTCGCCCTTCAGCGCTCGAAGCGTCCCCTGGAGGCGCTTCCCCTTCCCGGCCAGCGGCCCGCGCCCCTTCACCGCCACCTCCTGGCCGGCGAAGCGGGTCCAGTCTCGCGGGCGGGTGAGCGGGCGCTCGACGCCGGCCGAGGAGACCTCCAGGACGTACGTCTCGGCAAGGTCGTCGCGGGCGTCGAGCATCGGCTCGAGGGCGCGGCTCACCCGCGTGCAGTCCTCCAGCGAGATGGAGCCCACGCCGGGGACGGAGTCGGGGCGGTCGAGGTAGACGCGGAGGATGGGGCGGACGCGGTTCCCCGCCTGCTCCAGGTCGACGAGCTCGAAGCCCATCTCCTCCACCGTCCGCTCGATCTCGTCCGCAAGCCCGCGCTCCGCCACGTGCGCCTCCTCGTTCCGCCGGTTCGGGGGTCCCCTCAGGCAACAAAAAAAGCGGGGGCGACCGCTCCCCACTTCGAAACGACGATCCGCCCCGGGGCGCCCGTCAACCTCCGAACGTGGCAAAATATAGGCCGGGGGCGTCCCTTCGGCAACCCTCGGCGGGGGTGCGGCCGCATCGGCGACGGCTGCACGACGGGCGCCAGCGTGCGGTCATACCCCGCTGCGCGCCCGCGGTTCGGAGACGCTTCGGCGGCCGTCTTCCGACAAGCCGTTGTCGCCCAGCGGGTTACGGCGTCCCGTCCGGCCGGTCCTCCGCAGGCGAGGTCGAGTAGTAGCGCCGCATCTGCGCGGCGACGCCGTCGAGGTCGGGGAAGAGCTTGCGCTCGTCGATGGCGCAGAGGTCGAGCTGGTCGCGGACGAGGTCGGCGTTCTCTCCGGGGACGACGAAGCGGGTCAGCGCGCGGGTGAGCCCCTCGTCGCGCAGCAGCGTCTCGAAGGAGCGGGTCCGGTCGGTGGAGAAGGTGAAGGTGGCGGCCTGGGCCTGGATGCGGTCGTCGAGCGCGGGGGCGTCGAGCATGCAGGCGAAGTGGGCGTCGTCGGGGACGCGGCCGGCCAGGAGGTCGTCGAGGCCGCGGATGCCGCGGCTCTGGAGCATGGCGTCGAGGTCCTGCACCAGGAAGGCGTAGGGCGGGAGCCCGAAGTGCTCGTGCAGGGCGGCCCAGTCGAGGCGCCAGATCACCCGGTCGGCCCCCGGCTCGCCGCCGAGGGTGGCGAAGTGCGCGGCGATCAGCGGCGAGTAGCTCCAGTCGAGGAGGCGCGTGGGGAGGCCGTGGTGCTGCGCGGTGACCAGGAGCTCCCACTCGTTGGCGGGGACGCGGTCGAGGAAGGGGCGCGAGTAGCGGATGAAGTTGCGGAGGATGTGCTCCTCGAGGTGCGCCTTGGAGTGCGGCGGCTCGGCCCCCCCCAGCCGGTCGAGGCTGGTGAGCAGCGGCCACCCGGGGCCCTTGCTCCCCCGGAAGACCCAGGTGCCGCGCAGCCGCCCGCTCACCGGGTCGTGCGCCTCGGGCGTCACCCGGTCCAGGAGCTCGCCCAGCGTCTCGATCCGGACTTCCTCGACGTCCTCGAACCCGTGGTCCGCCATGCCCCTCCCCTCGCGCGTCGCTCGTTCGGTTTCCGCGGCGCGCGTGTAGGAAGAAGCGTTCCGCCGTCGTCGCACTGCGATGGGCTCCCGGGCGCGCGAAGCAGATTCCTCGGTCGCTGGGGCTCCCTCGGAATGACAGGGCGGACGTCGTCCGGAGGAGCTACTTGCAGTCGGGGCAGACGCCGTAGAGGGTGAGCTCGTGGCTCTCGACGACGAAGCCGTCGGCGACCTCGGCGCGGGGGAGGGAGACGGGGCAGGCGTCGAGGTCGTAGACCCCGTCGCAGACGCGGCAGTGGAAGTGGTGGTGGTGGCCGAGGCCGGCCGGCTCGAAGCGCGACTCGCCCGAGGGGAGGATGACCGGCTGCACCTGGCCGGCCTCCTGGAGGAGCTTGAGGGTGCGGTAGACGGTCGCCACGCCCAGCCCGGGGACGTGGGCCTGGGCCCGCTCCAGGATCTCGGGGACGGTGAGCGGGCCCGCGGCGCCGCGGATCACCTCCACGATCACGTCGCGCTGGCGGGTCTGCCGCTGGCCGAGGTTCGCTCGCTGCATGGAGATAGAGGAGGATCGGGACGGTTTTCCGGGTTCCCGGAATGTAACGGCGACGCGCGGAACACGCCAACCGCCGCCCGATTCTTCGTACAGGAGGCGCACCGATCCCGGAGGGCGGGGGCGGCGGAAGAGAGCCGCAACGGGCGGTTTTCACATTTCCAGACAAATAAACCCAACCCTATCACACCCTGCGCGAAATGTCCTGCGGGCGCTCTAAGTGCACAGAGTAAACACGCTGACTGGGTTCGGTGGCGACTGCTCTTGTCGAACGAAGGTGAACGACTTAGACTGTCGAGTGTAACCCGACCCTTAGTGGACAAAGAGAACACCGGAGCACGGCTCCGGGAGGGCGGCGCTAGATGCGCGCGCCCGGAGGCCCTGTGCCGCTCGATACGCTGCTGGAGGCGGTCCGCGCCGCCATCGAGCAGACGTCGCTGCGCAGGGTAGCGGACGCCGTCGACCTGGCGCCGTCGGCACTTTCGAAGCTCCTGGAGGGCTCGCCCCCGCGGAAGAGCACCGAGCGCAAGCTGCGCGAGTGGTTCCTCCGCCAGGGCTCCCGGAGCGGCGACACCGGCGACGCCACGGTGCGCGCGGCCCTCGACGTGCTCCTCAAGGGAATCCCCGAGGGGAAGCACCTCGAGCGCACCCTCGACGCCGTTTTGAAGGCGATCGAGACCGCGCACGTCAACCACGGCGGCCAGCCCCCCGGCTGGATCGCCCGCCTCCGCGAGGAAGCCGCCGGCACCTAGCGCCGGCTCGAAGCGGAGCACCCCCCGTGGCGCTCCGCCGCAGGGGGTACGACGAAGACGCCCCCC
>DATACF010000832.1:0-2635 GCA_036259235.1 Longimicrobium sp.
GCCGGCGATGAAGAGCTCGCCCGGCGCGCCGGCGGGGACGGGGCGCATGGCCGCGTCCAGCACGTAGACGCGCGCGTTCCCCAGCGGCGGGCCGATGGGGATCACCCCCGCCGCCGCATCCTCCGCCCGCACCGTGTGGCAGCAGGTGAAGGTCGTCGCCTCCGTGGGCCCGTAGCCGTCGATCAGCCGCACGCCGGGGAGGATCTCCATCGCCCGCGCGACGTGCGCCGGGGAGAGGACGTCGCCGCCCGCGAGAAGCTGGCGGAGGCCGCCGAAGCCCTCCGCCCCCGCGTCCACCACCTGGTGGAAGAGGCCGGCGGTGAGCCACGCCGTCGTCACGCCGTGGCGGCGGATGAAGTCGCCCAGCGCCTTCGGCTCCGGCACGCCGGCGGGATGGATGGCGACCGATCCCCCGTTCAGCAGCGCGCCCCAGATCTCGAACGTCGACGCGTCGAACGCCACCGGAGCGAGCTGCAGGAACACCTCGCCGGGTCCGAAGAACGCGAACTCCTGCCCCCGCACCAGCCGCACGATGGCGCGATGCGGAACGCCCGCCCCCTTCGGCTCCCCCGTCGATCCCGACGTGTAGATGACGTACGCCAGCCCCTCGGGATCGATCTCGATCCCCGGATCCTCCGCCGGCTGCGCATCGATCTCCGCCCGCTCGTCCGCGAGGGAGATCACCCGCGCGTCCCCGATCCACTCCGCGGCCGATCCCGCATCATCCGCAAGGACGATCCGCACGTCCGCGTCGCGGCGCATGTACTCCAGCCGCGCGGCGGGATACGACGGATCGAGCGGGACGTACGCGCCCCCGGCCTTCAGGATGCCGAGCAGCACCGCGACGAGATCCGCCGAGCGCTCCATCGACACGCCCACGCGCGATTCGACGCCGACGCCCAGCGAGCGGAGGTGGCGGGCGACCCGGTTCGCGCGCTCGTCCAGCGCCGCGTAGGTGATCGTCTCCCCCGAGTCGAGTCGGAGAGCGACGGCGTCCGGTGACGCCGCGGCCTGCTCCTCGAAGAGGCGGTGGACGGAGGTGCGGGGATACTCCGCGGCCGTCTGGTTCCACTCCTCGACCACCCGGCGGCGCCCGTCCGCGTCGAGCGGCTCCAGCGCCTCGGCGATCTCCTCCGCGCCGGACGCCAGGCGCTCCAGCACCGTGCGGTAGGCGGCGAGGAGCGCGCGGACGCGGTCCGGGTCGAGGCGGTCGGCGTCGTAGGTGGCGCTCACCCGCAGGCCGTTCCACTGCGGCGCGACGGCGAGCGAGAGCGGAAAGTTGGTGCGCTCCGTGGAGTGCCCGGCGGTGACGGCGAACGGCGGCGGCGGCCCGCCTCCCTCTTCCCCGCCCCCCTGGCCGATGGGGTAGTTCTCGAAGACGAAGAGCGTCTCGAAGACAGGCGCCTCGCCCGCCAGCCCGCTCCACGAGCGGACGCGGGCCAGCGGCGCGTGCTCGAACTGGCGCGCCTCCGCCTGCTCCTCCTGCATCGTCCGCAGCCACGCCGCCACCGGGCCCGCCGCCGGCACCCGCACCCGCACCGGCACGGTGTTGATGAAGAGCCCGATGGTCGATTCCACCCCGGGGAGCTCCGGCGGACGCCCCGAGACGGTGGTGCCGAAGACCACGTCGCCGCTCCCGGTGTAGCGCGCCAGGACGGCGGCCCACGCGGCCTGCGCCAGCGTGTTCGCCGTCACCCGCGACCGCCGCGCCGCCTCCTGCACCGCCGCCGAAAGCTCGGCCGGGAGGAGGACGGTCTCCTGCGCGTGCCGCTCGGGGGTGCGCCCCGCCGCGCGCGGGTCGAGGTCCAGCGGGAGCGCCGTCGGCTCGTCCATCCCGCGCAGCCGGCCGCGCCAGAAGGTCTCCGCCGCCCGCTCGTCCTGCTTCGCCAGCCATGCCACGTACTCGCGAAACGGCGGCCGCCGGGGAAGGCGGGGCGCCGCGCCGGCCAGGAGGGCCGCGTAGGCGTTGGCGAGGTCGTCGAAGACCAGCGGCATCGACCACCCGTCCAGGAGCAGGTGGTGCGACGAGAGAAGGAGCCGCCACTCGCCGCCGCCCAGCTCCGCCAGGGTGAAGCGGAGAAGGGGCGCGCGCTTCAGCTCCCACCCGGCGGCGCGGTCCTCGTCCATCACCTCGGTCCAGCGGCGCTCCCGCTCCTCCTCGCCGAGCCCGGTCCAGTCCAGGTGCGCGAAGGGGACGCGGACCTCCCGGAAGACCACCTGCAGCGGCTGCGGCACCCCCTCCCACACGAAGCCCGTGCGGAGCGCGGGGGTGCGGTCCACCACCGCCTGCCACGCCGCGGCGAAGGCGTCGGGGCGGATCTCCCCCTGCAGCGAGAGCACCACCTGCTCCGCGTACGCCGCCGACTCCGGCGAGTGCAGCGCGTGGAAGAGCATCCCCTGCTGCAGGGGGGTCAGCGGATACAGGTCCTCGACGTTCTTCCGGTTCATCTATGACTTCTCGGTTGCACTCGAAATACTTCGTTTCGTCGAAAGGAGGCGCGGGAACCACGATCCCGCGCGTTTCCTCCGGCCCCGGTGGGGCCCCCTCCCTGGCGCCTGACGGCGCCTGTCCCTCCCCCAAACAACCCTGGGGGAGGGACGAACAGACCAACGCGCTCCAGAGCCTGCCCTGTAC
>DATACF010000833.1:0-3579 GCA_036259235.1 Longimicrobium sp.
GGAGGAGGCTTGAGGGGGGCGGGGGTGGCGATTAGAATGGGACGATCGGCTCCCCTCGCCACGCCGCCGGCTGAAGATGCCATGCGAATCCGCCCGCGCGTCCCGGTCCTGGTCCTGGCGTTCCTGGTCGCGGCGCTCGCCGTGCGGCCCGCGTGGGGGCAGCCCGCGGGGCTGGGGACGGTGGCGGGGCGCGCGACGGGGGACGACGACGGGGCGCCGGTGGCGTTCGCGCTGGTGCGGCTCCTCCCGGAGGGGGCGGGGGCGCCGAAGCGGACGGTGCTGACCGACGGGCGCGGCGCCTTCCGCTTCGAGGGCGTGGCGCCCGGCGCGTACCGGCTCCAGCTGGAGCGGATCGGCTACACCGACGAGACCACGGAGGTCTTCGCCGTCGCCGCGGGGGAGACGGTGGAGCGCGGCTTCCGGAGCGCGCCGCGGGCGGTGACGATCGAGGCGATCACCACCACCGCCGGCGCGTGCTACACCGCCGCCGAGCTGGAGCGCGACCCCGAGCTGGCCGCCCTCTGGCGCGAGGCGGTCAAGGGGATGGAGACGCGCGCGGCCTTCGACGCGCGCTACCGCTACACCTTCGACCTCCGCCAGACCGCCGTCATGGAGCCGACGCGCCGCCACCGGCGCGCCGTCCACGACACCCTCACCCGCACCTTCGTCAACGATCCCCTCGCCGCCCCCGTCGACCGCGGCCGGCGCGGGTTCGGAACGATCGACCGCCGGGAGGTCACCCTCGACATCCCCGACGGGAAGGAGCTCCTGACGCCCGGCTTTCTCACCCAGCACTGCCTCGAGACCGCCTCGGGCGAGGTGGAGGGCGCGTGGGAGCTGCGCTTCCGCCCGGTGCGCCCCCGGGGCGGGCGCGTCAACCTTCGCGGCGCCGTCCTCGTCGACGCCGAGAGCTTCCAGCTTCGCGCGCTCCGGCTGGAGTACCTCTCCGGCCGCCGGCGCTTCATGGAAGCCACCGTCCACTACCAGGAGGCCCGCGTCTCGGGGGGAACGGTGCGCCTCCCCGCCGTCGCCCTCTTCTCCGGACGCCCGCCCTACCCCCTGAGCCGCACCCTGCGCAGCGTCACCGGCGAGGCGCTCTACACCAACTACGGCAACGTAGAGCGCGTCGACGCCCCGTAGCCCCTCACCCCCACCGCTCCGCCGTCCGCGTCAGCTCCTCCAGCAGCCCCGGCAGCTACCACCCCGTGCCGCCGCGCCGCCTCCGCGATCGTCAGCCCCCCGCCGCAGCACACGTCGATCCCGTGCGCGTGGAAGACGGCCACGCTCAGCGGGAACTGCCAGATCGCCTCGCTCACCGTCAGCGTCGCGGGGATCGTCTCTTTGGTTTTCATCCTGAAAAGTCCTGAGTCCTGAGTCCCAAGTGCCCAGTGCCGAGTACCCGGCCCCGATCTCGTACTTTCGTACTTTCGTACTTACGCACTCACGCACTAACGCACTAACGCACTCACGCACTTCCTCACCTCCCCGCCGCCTCTTCGAGCCGGACGACGGAGGCGATGCGGACGCGGCGGCCGGTCTGGCGGATGGCGCCGTCGGCGCGGAGGCGGGCGAGGGCGCGGGCGACGGACTCGCGCGTGGTGGCCAGCTCGCCGGCCAGCTCCTCCTGTGTGCGAGGGAGGACGAGCTCGCCCCCGTCGCGGAGCGCCCCCGCGGCCTCGGCGTACTCCATCAGCGAGAGCGCCACCCGCGCGGGGACGTCGCGGAGCGAGATCTTCTCCACCAGCCCCACCAGCCGCCGCAGCCGCCGCCCCAGGTCGCGGATCACCGCGTCGGCGATCTCGGGGTGGTTGCCGTAGAGCCAGGCGAAGTCGTCGCGGGGGAGGAAGAGGACGCGGCTCGTCTCGGTCGCCCGCGCCGACGCGGGGTACGGGCCGCCGTCGAAGAGGGGGACCTCGGCCAGCGGCTGGCCGGCCCCCCCGGTGTGGATCACCTGCTCGCGCCCGCCGGTCGCGGCGCGGTAGACGCGCACCTCGCCCATCAGCACCACGTGCAGCCCCGCGCACGCCTCGCCCTTGCGGAAGAGCACCGTCCCCGCCCCCACGCTCCGCACCACCGTCCGCCGCTCCACCGCCCCCAGCGCCCGCTCGTCGAGCCGCGCGAAGAGCGGGAGCGCGCGCAGCGCCCGCATCGTCTCGGTCACGCCCGCCTCCTCACGGCGCCGCCGCGGAGCGGAGCACGCCCCATGGCCCGCGGCGCCCGCGCGGCCGGGCGGCGGGCCTTCGGCGCCTCTGCCGCCGCGGGGGCGCGGATGGTGACCTTCGTCCCCGCGCCCGGCGCGCTGTCGACCTCCACCACGCCGCCCACGTACAGCGCCCGCTCGCGCATCCCGAAGAAGCCCAGGCACGCCCCCCCCGCCTCGGCGGCGGTCACCTCGAACCCCCGGCCGTCGTCGCGCACGGTGGCCTGCACCCACCCGGGGCCGCGTTCCAGGCGGACGCGGACGTGGGTGGCGCCCGCGTGGCGGACGACGTTCGAGAGCGCCTCCTGCACCACCCGGTAGACGGCCAGCTCGCCCTCGTCACCCAGGAGCCCCGCCACGGCGTCGGCGCGGACGTCGATGGCCAGCCCCGTGCGGCCGCCCAGGACGCGGGCGTACGCCTCCACCGCCCCCTGGAGCCCCACCTCGTCGAGGGTGGGCGAGTGGAGCATGAGCGCGAAGTCGCGGATCTTGTCGGTGAGCCCCACCAGGTCGTCGCGGAGCTCGTCGAGGAGCCGCTCGCGGCGCTCGCCGTCGGCGGCGCGGCGGGCCACGCGGAGCTTGAGGAGGAGGGCGGAGAGCGTCTGCGCCGTCTCGCCCTCGAGCTCGTGGGCCACGCGGACGCGCTCGGCCTCCTGCGCGCGGAAGGCCCGGGCGGCCACGGCGCGGAGGCGCTGGCGGTCGGCGGCGAGGCCGTCGAGGAGGCGGTTGAAGACGCGGATCACCCGCGCCAGGCGGGGGTCGGCCAGCCGGGGGAGGCGGGCGCGCGCGTCCATCCGCCCGCCGGCCACCTCGTCGGCCGCGCGCTCCAGCGCGTCCAGCGGCGAGAGCGCCAGCCGGAGCACCGCCGCGTACAGCGGGATCGTCACCAGGGCGCAGACGAGGCCCACCAGGAGGAAGAGCCCCACCGACTCCAGGTGCCCGCGCGTGCGCAGGAGCCCGTGCGCGGCGGCGCCCGCCACCGCGCCCACCGCCACCACGACGGCCGCGTTGGCCAGGAGCACCTTGTAGAAGAGCGGCATCCGCAGCAGCCCGCGGAGCCGCCCCCGCGCCAGGAGGGCGAGGCGGCCGGTGGCGCCGGCGCGCGCGCTCGGATCGTAGGAGAGAGGCCCGATCATCCGTCGCCTCGTCGCGTCTCGAGTCCAGTCCCCGGGGGAACGTCGGGCGCCCCATGCGCCCGCACCCCCGGAACGTTCGACTCCAAAGCTAGACCCGGCGCGAGGACGACGGAGTCGGCGCCCGGATGAAATCCCACGGGGAGGACGACCACCCGGTTGTGGGGGAGCCCCCTACGCTGGGAGAGCGGAAGGCGATGCGGATCACGGCGCGCGGGGCGTCCGACCGCGCACTCCGCCGCCGCG
>DATACF010000834.1:0-1629 GCA_036259235.1 Longimicrobium sp.
GTCGGCGCCCGACTCCCTGTCGCCCACGCCCGGGGCGGACGTGACGGAGCAGGGGGGCGCCGTCGCGGTGACGGTGCAGCTGGCCGGCCTGGGCGGCTCGACGGCCACGGGGACGGCCAACGTCCTCGACAACGGCGACGGGCGGACGCAGATCGGCCTCACCGTCAACGGAGCCGCCCCCGGCGAGCGCGCCGCGCACGTGCACGAGGGGACGTGCGAGCAGCTCGGCGCGCCGGTCGGCGCCCTCCAGACGGTGTCGGTCACCGGCGCCGGGAGCGCGACGGCCGTGGTGAGCGCCATCGACCTCCCGCCGGCCACCGTGATGGACGGCCGCCACGCCATCTCCGTCCACGAGCCCAACGGCAACCCCGGCGCGCCCGAGATCTGCGGCAACATCCCCGCGCGGACGCGGTAGTCGCGGCGCTGGCTCCACGGAACGCGCGACGGCCCCCGCTCCCGGAACATCGGCGAGCGGGGGCCGGTCTTATGACACGGAGCATGCCGGAAATGTCCGTCTTTGCGGCGTCCCGCTCCGGTGTTAGTCTTCGGGGAACCCTGACGGAGGAGCACGCGATGAAAGATCTCGACGCAGGAGCCAGGCGGCGCGCGAAGCGGCGCGTGGAGCGTGCCGCAATCGCGTGGGTGCCCCGGCGGCTGAAGCGGCTCTGGATCATGCTGCGGGGCGGCCGGCGGATCATCCCGGTCGCGTACTATCTCCAGGCGCGGCGCGGCTTCGGCAGCCACGATGCGCTGGCGCGGGCACTCGGGGTCGAAGCAAGCGCCCTCACCCGGTGGAAGAAAGGACACGCGCTGGGCGCCGAGGACGAGCGCATGCTTCGGCACCTGGCGGTCGCGGTGGCCGAGCTGGAGACGGTTTATGAGCCGGAAGTCATCCCTGACTGGTTAACCGCGCGGGTGGCCGGCGAAGAGAAGACGGCGATGGAGCTGCTTCGCGAAGGAAACCTCGCCGAAGTGCTCCACCGGGTGAACGCATCGGCCCACGGCGCCTATTCGTGAGCGACGGTCCGGACGCGCTCCCTCCCCGCCTCCCGCTCTGGCGGGTTTTCCCCTCCGACCCCTCCGCCCCCGATGGCGAGCCGTATTCCGTGCGCTCCGTCGCGCCCGGGTACCGGCAGACCGGCGGCCGCTTCGACCTCGTCACGACCTCCGTCCTGTACCTCGCCGAGACGCCCGCCCACGGCGTCGCCGAAGTGCTCCGCCGCTTCACCGGCGGCGTGCTCTCTCCCGCGCTCCTCCGCCTCAGCAGGCACCCGCTCGCGCTGGTCGAGGTCGGCGTTCCGCTCGATCTCCTTCCGGAGATCGCCGACCTGGGCGACCCGCGCGTTCTCCTCCAGCACGGGGTCCGCCCCGACACCCTGGCGCTCCCCGAATCGGAGCGGACCCGGACCCAGGAGGTCTCGCGCCGGCTCCATGCGGCGGGGCTCCGCGGCTTCCGCTGGTGGTCCGCGATCCACGGTGGGTGGCACTCCACCGTCCTCTTCGTGGACCGGGTTCCCCTGACCACGCGCGCGCTCGGGACGCCGGAGCTCCTCACCGTTTGCCATCCTGGCTCGCCGCAGCCGCGCCCTCGTGGCGAAAAACGAAGCGCCCCCCCCCGCCCCGTGCCGG
>DATACF010000835.1:0-1990 GCA_036259235.1 Longimicrobium sp.
GGCCGGGGCGCGGCACCCTCCTCCTCCTCCCCCTCGACGCCCCCGGCGTGCGCGAGAAGCTGGGCGGCTCCGGGCACCGGCTGGGGGTCTCGGGGAGCGGCGAGGCGCAGGCGTGGGTCGACACCTTCCTCGACGGCCTGGTCGTCCTCCCCGGCGAGGACCCGCTCGACGGCTACGCCGAGGGGGCGCGGGTGGACGCGCTGGGCGACACCGTCGACCCCCGCGGCGTCGTCCGCCTGGGCCAGCCGGCGTCGGGGGAGGGGATCCTGGAGCGGCGCGAGCTCCTGGCGCGCCTCCGCGACGAGCTGGAGGACGCCGAGGTGGCCCGCGACCGGCTGGTGCTGGAGCGGAACGCCCTCGCCGAGCGCGTCCTGGAAGCGGAAGAGCGGGCGCGTGAGGCCGACGAGCTCCGGCGCGTCACCGAGTCGGAGCTCCGCCAGCTCGACGCCGACGCGGCCGCGCACGGGCACCGCCGCACGCGGCTGGAGCGCGAGCGCGAGCAGCTGGGGATGGGGCTCGCCGCCGCCCGCCGCGAGGCCGCCGACATGGAGGCGCGGATGGCCGCGCTCGACCTCCGCCTCGAGGAGCTGGCGCGGGCCTCCGCCGCCGCCTCGGCCGAGGTCGCCACCGCCGGGGGCGGGCTGGCGGAGCTCGACGCCGCCTGGGAGGCCGCGCGCGACGAGGAGAGCGAGCTGCGGGTGGCCGCCGCCCGCGCCGAAGGGAGCTTGCGCGAGGTCGAGCGGTCGCTCTCGTCCGCCCTGAACGGGGCCGACGCGGCGCGGGGGCGGAGCGCCACCCTGGAGGCCGAGGCCGCCGAGCTGATGCGGGCGCTGGAGGGGCTCTCGGGGGTCCGCGAGCGCGCCGGCGAGGACGTCGAGGCGCTCTTCGCCGAGCGTGACCGGCACGCGGGGGTCGTCTCCAACCTCGACGCGCGTCTGGGCGAGCTGGAGGCCGAGGTCACGGCCGCCGAGGAGCGCGCCCGGGTGGCCCGCCGCCGCGAGGGCGAGGCCTCCGAGACGCGCCACCGGCTGGAGCTGGAGCGCGCCGAGCTGGAGGGGCGGCTCCTCCGCTCGCGCGAGCGGCTGGAGGTGGAGTGGGGGCGGCCGTGGGAGGTCCTGTCGTCGCAGGCGACCCCGGTGGAGGAGGGCGACCCCGACGCGTGGCGGGCCGAGGCGCGCGAGACGGCGGCGCAGGTGGAGGCGCTGGGGCCGATCAACATGCTCGCCGTCGAGGAGCACGAGGAGGAGGACCGGCGGCTGCAATTCCTCCTGGAGCAGCAGGGCGACCTCACCCGCGCCCGCGACGACCTGGCGTCGGCGATCCGGCAGATCAACAAGACGGCGCGCGAGGTCTTCATGGAGACCTTCGAGACGGTGCGCGCCAACTTCCACCGCACCTTCCAGTCGCTCTTCCTGGGCGGCGAGTGCGACGTCTGGCTCGCCGACCCCGACGACCCGCTGGAGAGCCCGATCGAGATCCACGCCTCCCCCCGCGGGAAGAAGACGCAGCGCATCCACCTCCTCTCCGGCGGCGAGCGGACGCTGACGGCGCTCTCGCTCCTCTTCGCCATCTACCTGGTGAAGCCCTCTCCCTTCTGCCTCTTCGACGAGGTCGACGCGCCCCTCGACGAGGCCAACGTGGGGCGCTTCATCCAGCTCCTCGACGACTTCAAGGCGCAGACGCAGTTCATCGTCATCACCCACAACCCGCGGACGATGGAGTCGGCCGACTGGATCTACGGGGTGACGATGGAGGAGCCCGGCGTCTCCACCATCGTCGGCGTCGAGCTGGAGGGGGCGTACGGCTTCGAGCCGCGCGTGGCCTGATCCCGCCCCTTCGACCCGCATTCCAATAAAAGTCTCACACGGCGGACACAGAGGCACAGAGGACTTCGATCCCTGTGCCTCTGAGTCTCTGTGTGCGATCAGGTTCTAAAAGCGGGTCTCACGCAGAGTCAGCACAGAAGCAGAGAACTGCATGTAGTTCTCTG
>DATACF010000836.1:0-2686 GCA_036259235.1 Longimicrobium sp.
CGATGGATCGCGCGACTCATTCCAGCCTTCACGATCACAGGATTGGGCTACCCGGCGAAGTCACCCCTTGATCGTCATCAGCGGGGTGAGCTCGACGACGGGGCGGGCGAGCCCCGCGCCGGCGAGCGTCTCCACCACGGGGCCGATCCCCTTGTAGGCGTGCGGCGCCTCCTGCTTGATCTCGTCCAGCTTCCGCTGGACGATGTCGCGCCGGAGCCGCACGTCGGGGCGGCGGAGGTCGAGGGGGCCCACCACGCGGAAGCGCTCCAGGAAGCGCCGGAACTCCTCGTCGTGCCCCCGCAGCGCGTCGCCGCGCGAGAGGGCGCGCCCCGCGCCGTGGCTGGCGCTGGAGAGCGCCTCGGGGTTCCCCTGCCCGGCCAGGACGAAGGAGGAGGCCCCCATCGACCCCGGCACCAGCACCGGCTCGCCGAAGTACGCGAACGGCGTCCCCGCCATCTCCTCGTAGCCGCGCGCCGGGCACGCCCCCTTCCGGTGCACCGCCCACCGCTCGCCGCCGCGCTCCTCGCGCCAGATGAAGTTGTGCGGCGCGTCGTAGAGGAGGCGGAAGTCCACCTCCCCGCAGACGCGGCGCAGCCCCGCCAGCGCGGTCAGCGCCAGGAAGAGGCGGTTGGCGAAGGCGAAGTTCCCCGCGTTGTGGAGCGCGTCCCAGAAGAGCGCCGCGGCCTCCGCGTGCCGCGCCCCCTCGGGGAGGACGAAGATCCGGTTGTCCGGGTGCCTGAGCGCCGCCGGCCAGATCTTCCGCACCACGTCGCGGAAGTAATTCCCGCTCAGGTGCCCCACGGCGACCGAGCCGGTGTGCACCATCACGGTCACCATCCCCGGGCGGAAGCCCCACGCGTGCGCCGTGGCGCCGTCCAGGATCTTCTCGACGCGCTGGATCTCGACGAAGTGGTTCCCCCCGCCGATGCTCCCGATCTGCGAGTCGCGCGTGAGCTCGCCCGCGGGGCCCATGAAGTCGTCGAGCCCGAAGACGCGCTCCGCCTCCAGCGTCCCGCGCCGGTCGACGCGCGCCAGCTCGCCCTCCATGTCCAGCTCGTGGAAGAGCGCCCACGCCCCCTCGCCCAGCGAGCGCGGCGTCGCGTCGAGGAGCCCGGTGAGGCCGCGGGTGAGCATGGCCTCGCGCTGCCCGCGCGTCATGGGGATGTTGCGCCCGCCCTCGAAGAAGAGGTGGCGGAAGACGGTGTCCAGCGCCTCGACCTTCCCCTCCAGCTCCTCGGCCTGGAGCGAGGTGAGGTGCAGCCGCATCCCGCAGTTGATGTCGTTCCCCACCGCCTGCGGGACGACGAAGCCGCGGGTGGCCATCACGGTCCCCACCGGGATGCCGCGGGCCTTGTGGAAGTCGGGGGTGACCGCCACCCGCGTCACCGCCGGGTCGCCCTCGAAGCTCTCGGGCGAGGCCCCGGCGAAGCGCTCCACGGTGCGGGAGAGGTCCAGCATCCCCACCAGCTCGCTAACGGCGGCGGGCTCGACGGGGACGGAAGCGTTGGCGAAGAGGACGGCGTCGACGCCGTGGGGATTGTCGATGCGCACCCGGTTCTCGTCCAGGCGCGACAGGCGGGGATCGTGCGTCATGCGGGGTCTCGGCGCTGATAAAAAAGAGCGACCGCCCCGGCAGGCGCCCCCTGTTGGGCTCCTCGGGAAGGTCGATGACGGTCAGCGCCGCGGACCCGGAATGTGTCACGATCGCGCGCGTTTGGCAACCCGGCGCGGACTGCGCGGGTCCGGGCCCGCCGGGGGCGGTTGACAGATCAAAATTATTTGATACATTGGAAGCCATGAGCACGACCGACTTCGACACCGCCCAGGTTACGCGCTGGTTCCACGCGCTCTCGGACGAGACCCGCCTCGGGATCGTCGGGCAGCTCGTGCGCGGCGAGTGCTGCGTCTGCGACCTGCAGGGCGAGCTCGAGGCGGCGCAGTCGCGGCTCTCCTTCCACCTCAAGGTGCTGAAGGAGGCCGGCCTGGTCACGGACCGGAAGGAGGGGCGCTGGTCGTACTACTCCCTCAACCCCGCCACGCTGGAGGCGATGCGCGCGTTCCTCGGCGCCGTCGAGCCCGCGGAGCACGCGGCGGGGTGCCAGGGCGGGTGCTGCCGCTAGCCCTTTTTTTTGGCCCGAAACATCAACATTTATTGATACGAGGAGACGGACCATGGACACGGCGAGCGCGGGGATGGGGGGCCTTCCGGTGGCGGTGATCGGCGCGGGGCCCGTCGGGCTGGCGGCGGCCGCGCACCTGCTGGCGAGGGGCGAGACGCCGGTGGTGCTGGAGGCGGGGGAATCGGTGGGGGCGAGCATCCGGCGGTGGGGGCACGTCCGGCTCTTCTCGCCGTGGAAGTACCTGGTCGACCCCGTCGTCGCCGAGATGCTGGAGGCGAGCGGGTGGGAGCGGCCGGACGGAGAGGCGCTCCCCACCGGCGGCGAGCTGGTGGCGCGCCTCCTGGAGCCGCTCGCCGCGCACCCGCGCCTCGCCCCGCACCTCCGGCTGAACGCGCGGGTGGCCGCCGTCTCGCGCCGCGGCCTCGACAAGGTGAAGACCGCCGGCCGCGAGGACGCCCCCTTCGAGGTGGTGGTGCGCACCCCCGCGGGCGAGGAGCGCATCCTGGCGCGCGCCGTCGTCGACGCCTCCGGCACCTACGCGACCCCCAACCCGGTCGGCGCCGGCG
>DATACF010000837.1:0-3722 GCA_036259235.1 Longimicrobium sp.
GCGACCATGGCGTCCAGGAGGGCGGGCGGCGCGCCGGCCAGCCGCTCGCGCAGCCAGCGGGCGGCGGGGGTCACCGGCCCGCCCCCGCCAGGAGCGGCCGGACGATCTCGGCGACCTTCGCCAGCGCCTCGGGGACGCGCGCGGGGTCGCCCACCCCGCCCTGGGCCATGTGCGGCTTCCCGCCGCCCTTCCCCCCCGCGGCGGCCGCCACCTCGCGGAGGACCGCGTCGGCGCGGACCCCGCGCGAGACGAGGTCGTCGGTGGCCACCGCGAAGAGCGCCGTCCGGTCGCCGAGCGCCGCCGAGAGGACGGCGACCCCGCTCCCCATCGCCCCCCGCAGCCGGTCGCCCAGCGCGCGGAGCTCGTCGGCGTCGGCCACCTCCACCGCGCTGGCGATCACCCGCGCCCCGTCGATCTGCTCCGCGCCCCCCACCAGCGCGGCCACCACGTCGCCGCCCCCCTGCGTGCGGGCCCGCTCCAGCTGCCGCTGGAGGTCGCGGTTCTGCTCCAGGAGCTGCTGCAGCCGCGACAGCACGTTCTCCTCGCGCGTCCGGAGGAGCCCCGCCGCCTCGCGGAGGGTCCGCTCGTCGCGCCGCGCCCGCTCGAAGGCGCCGGGACCCGTCACCGCCTCGATCCGGCGCACCCCCGCCGCCACCCCGCTCTCCGAGACGATCCGGAAGAGGCCGATCTGCCCCGTGGTGCGGACGTGCGTGCCGCCGCAGAGCTCCATCGAGACGCCGGGGACCTCGACGACGCGCACCCGGTCGCCGTACTTCTCGCCGAAGAGCGCCATGGCCCCCCGCTCCACCGCCTCGCGGTAGGGGAGCTCCTGCGTCTGGACGGGCGTGTTCCCCCAGATCCCGCGGTTGACCATCTCCTCCACCCGGGCCACCTCGTCGGGGGTCAGCGGCCCCGAGTGCGAGAAGTCGAAGCGGAGGCGGTCGGGCGCCACCAGCGACCCCATCTGGTGGACGTGCTCGCCGAGGACCTCGCGGAGCGCCGCGTGGAGGAGGTGCGTGGCCGTGTGGTTGCGCTCGGTGTCGCGCCGCGTGGGCTCCTCCACCTCGGCGCGGACGGTGCCGGCCACGAAGTCGCCCTCCACCGGCCCCAGCACCGCCACGCGTCCCGACACCTTGCGGACGTCGTCGACGCGCATCGTCCATCCCTCGCCGCGGACGTGGCCGGTGTCGGAGATCTGCCCGCCGCTCTCGGCGTAGAAGGGGTTCTCGCGGAGCTGGAGGGCCAGGCGGCCGTCGTCCATCCACCGCCACGCCAGGACGTCGGTCTCCAGCGCGGTGGCGCGGTACGCCGCGAACTCCTGCTCGGCCCCCGCGCCCTCCGGGAGCGCCTCCCACCCGTCGGCCAGCGCGTCGGCCTCCACCCCGATCCCCGCGGCCGCGCGGTCCTCGCGGCTCCGGCGGCGCTGCGCGTCGAGCTCCTCCTCGAACCCCTCGGTGTCGACCTCGTACCCCCGCTCCCGCGCCATCAGCTCGGTGAGGTCGACGGGGAAGCCGAAGGTGTCGTAGAGCTTGAAGACGTCCTTCCCGCTCACCGTCCCGCTCCCCCCCTCGGGGGCGATCTCGTCGAAGCGCCGCATCCCCGCGTCGATGGTGGCCAGGAAGCGCTCCTCCTCGGAGCGGGTGTTGCGAAGGATGTACTCGCGCCGGGCCAGGAGCTCGGGGTAGGTGACCCCCATCCGGTCGATCACCGCGTCGACGACGTGCACCAGCGTGGGCTCGCGGCGGCCCAGGAGCCAACCGTGGCGCACCGCGCGGCGGAGGATGCGGCGGAGGACGTAGCCGCGCCCCTCGTTGCTGGGGAAGACGCCGTCGGCCAGGAGGAAGGCCGTGGCCCGCGCGTGGTCGGCGAGGACGCGGTAGCTGGCCCCCTGCTCGGAGTCGTAGTCGTACGGGACGCCCACGACCTCGACCGCGCGCGCGATGATGTCGGTGAAGAGGTCGGTCTTGTAGTTCGAGTCGACCCCCTGGAGGACCGACGTCACCCGCTCCAGCCCCGCGCCGGTGTCGATGGAGGGCGCCGGGAGGGGGTGGTCGACGCCGTCGGCGTCGCGGTCGAACTGCATGAAGACGAGGTTCCAGATCTCCAGGAACTTCCCCGCCTCGCCCAGCTCCACGAAGGTGTCGAGGTCGACCTCGGTGCCGCGCCCCTCGGCGTCGGTCCGCATGTCGAAGTGGATCTCCGAGCAGGGGCCGCAGGGGCCGGTGTCGGCCATCTGCCAGAAGTTGTCCTTGTCCCCCAGGCGGAAGATCCGCTCCGGGCGCACCCCCGCCACCTCCCGCCAGAGGGCGTCGGCCTCGTCGTCGGAGTAGTGGATGGTGACCCAGAGCCGCTCCTCCGGCATCCCGTACTCCTCGGTCAGCAGCTCCCAGGCGAAGCGGATGGCGTCGCGCTTGAAGTAGTCGCCGAACGAGAAGTTCCCCAGCATCTCGAAGAAGGTGTGGTGCCGGGCGGTGTACCCCACGTTCTCGAGATCGTTGTGCTTGCCTCCGGCGCGGACGCACTTCTGGCTGGTGGCGGCGCGGCGGAAGGGGACCTCCTCCATCCCGAGGAAGACCTTCTTGAACTGCACCATCCCCGCGTTGGTGAACAGGAGCGTGGGGTCCTCGGCCGGGACCAGCGACGACGACGGGCGGACGTCGTGCCCCTGGCGGGCGAAGTAGTCGAGGAAGAGGGAGCGGACTTCGTCGGCGCGCATGGAGACCGGGACGGCGAAAGGCGTTGCGTGGAAACGGCCGTAAGCCGCCTAACATAACGCGGAGGAGCCGGGGACGACAACTTGCCCCCGTGCGCGGGGCTCGCGCGGACGCCGCCGGACAATCGGGACTTGTGCGCGCTCCGTCCGGAGCCTAGCATCTCCCGTGTACTCCAGCCGATTCTGAACGTCCTGAACAGCGGAGCGCCGGCTCCGCGGGGCGCGCCTAGATGGCCGCGCCCGGCGGGAGCGCGCCCTGGGACGCGGTCCGCGAGGCCGTGCAGCGCGAGCTGGGCCACACCTCGCTCCGCGCCCTGGCGAAGCGGATCGGGCTCCCCGCGCCCACCCTCCACAACTTCCTCAACGCGGGCGTCGTCCCCCACCGGCGCACGGCCGAGAAGCTCCGCGCCTGGCACGGCACCGTGGCGGGCGTCTCGGCCGACGAGGCGCGGGCGGCGTTCGCCGCGCTGACGCCGGGGCTGAAGAAGCGCTCGCGCGAGGAGGCGTTCCAGGCCTTCCGCGCCCTGGTCGCCGCCGCCTACCGCCGCGACCGCGCCCCCGTCCCGGCGTGGACCGAGGACCCGCCGGCGGGCGACGGCGCCTGACGCGGAGGACCTCCCCCGCCGGCCAACCGCTCCGCGCGAGGCCCCGCCTCTGTGCCTCCGCGTCTCCGCGTGATACCTTCACGGCGCCGCTCCCGCTCCCGCTCCCGCTCCCGCGCGACAGCGGCGGAGGCGCGGCCGCGCGCCCGGCATCCTCCCTTCGTGGACGGAACCTGGGGGGGTGAACCCCCGTACAATGCCCCCGGTCTCCCCGCTCCACGCCCCGTCGATCCCCACCTCCAGCCCGGACCCGGTATGAAGCTGCGACGCCTCCTCCTTCCGCTCACGCTGGCGCTCGCCGCGCTGGCCGCCCCGTTCGCCACCCCCGCGCCCGCGCTCGCCCAGGCGCCCCCGGCGCAGGTCGAGCGGGCCGACACCGCGCCCCCCGCCACCCTGGCCGAGCCCTC
>DATACF010000838.1:0-5712 GCA_036259235.1 Longimicrobium sp.
CCGGCCGGCTGGAAGGCATCAACAACAAGATCAAGGTCATCAAGCGCCAAGCGTACGGTTTCCGCGACGACGCCTACTTCATCCTCAAGATCAAAGGCGCGTTCCCGGGCACGCTGCAACCAAATCCGCGATGAACCGAAAAAAGTGCGTGAGTGCGTTAGTGCGTCAGTGCGCTTGAGCATCGCGTGCGCACGAGGCACGCCGCGACTCACGCACTCACGCACTCACGCACTTTCGCACTTCCCTTCGCGCTCCGCTAAATTCGAACGTTCGTCGCAACACCGCCGGAGACCGGGGAGAAGGAGCGAGGCCGACCGTGTGGGTCGAGGTGCTGCTGATCGTGCTGCTGCTGGTGCTGAACGGCGTGTTCGCCATGTCGGAGATCGCCGTGGTGTCGGCGCGGAAGGCGCGGCTGCAGCAGAAGGCCGACGAGGGGAGCGCGGGGGCGCGGCGGGCGCTGGAGCTGGCCGAGGAGCCGGGGCGCTTCCTGGCCACCGTGCAGGTGGGGATCACGCTGGTGGGGATCCTGGCCGGCGCCTTCGGCGGGGCGCGGGTGGCCGAGCCGCTGGCGGACTCGCTCCGGGGCGTGGCCTGGCTGGCGCCGTACGCGGACGCGGTGGCGCTGGCGGGGGTGGTCCTCGCCATCACCTACCTGTCGCTGGTGATCGGCGAGCTGGTGCCGAAGCGGATCGGGCTCAACGCCCCCGAGCGGATCGCGGGGGTGGTGGCCGGGCCGATGCGCGCCCTCTCCGTCGTCGCCTCGCCGCTGGTGACGCTCCTGACCTGGTCGACGGAGGGCGTCGTGCGGATGATGCGGATCCGCGCCTCCGACGAGCCGCCGGTGACGGAGGCCGAGATCGCGGTGCTCCTGGAGCAGGGGACGGAGGCCGGGGTCTTCGAGGCCGAGGAGCAGGCGCTGGTGGAGCGCGTCTTCTGGCTGGCCGACCAGCGGGTGAACGCGGTGATGACGCCGCGCGTGCGGGTGGTGTGGCTCGACGCCGCCGACCCGCCCGAGAAGCACCGCGAGACGATGCTCCAGTTCCCCTTCTACCAGTTCCCCGTCTGCGAGGGGTCGCTCGACCGGGTGCTGGGGACGGTGCACGTCCGCGACGTGTGGGCGGCGCTGGCCGAGGGGCGCGACGCCGGCGTGCGCGCCGTCCTCCGCGCCCCCCTCTTCGTCCCCGAGACGACGCGGGCGCTCCGGATGCTGCGCGACTTCCGGGAGAGCGGGGTGGAGGTGGCGATGGTGGTCGACGAGTACGGCGGCACCGAGGGGCTGGTGACGCTCCACGACCTGATGGAGGAGATCGTGGGCGACATCCGCTTCGAGGGCGCGCCCCCCGAGCCCGGGGTGGTGCGCCGCGAGGACGGCTCGCTCCTGGTCGACGGCGCCATCCTGATGGACGAGCTCCGCGAGCACCTGGACCTCGAGGAGCGGCGCGGCGAGGACCGGGGCGACTACCGCACCCTCGGCGGCTTCGTCTACGCCCGCCTGGGCCGCGTCCCCAGCGCCGGCGACCGCTTCGACACCGACGGCTTCACGCTGGAGGTGGTCGACATGGACCGGAACCGCGTCGACAAGGTGCTGGTGACGCCGCGGAAGGGGCGGGGGGAGGGCTGAAGCGGGCGGGGTCAGAGCGTCCCGATCACCCGCAGCCAAGCGGCGAAGAACGGGTCTTCCAGGCGCAGCCGCGTGGCGCCCAGCGCCTCGTCCACCCGGACCATCCCCGCCCGCTCGAGCGCGCGCACCGCCGTCTGGATGGTGCTCACCGACAGGCCGATGCTCCGGGCGACGCGCTGCGAGTACACCTCCGTCCCGGACTCGCGCACGACGGCGACGAGCGCCTTCTGCTGGGTCCGGTTGAGCCCGTTCCAGAGCTGGGTGTAGAACGGATCGTCCTGGCGGACCAGCCGGTCCAGTGTGGCGTCCACCAGCGCCGGCGTGAGCGCGCTCCCCGCGCCGTCGCGGAGCGCGTTCCAGCAGAAGTGGGCCAGGCGCTGGACGTTGTACGGAACGTCCTCCGCGCGGTCGAGGATCGCGGCGACCCCTTCCGGCTCGACGCCGAAGCCGGCCCGGGCGAAGCCATCGCGCAGGGCCGCCTCGAAGTCGGGACGGGGGACCTCGCGGACGAACATCCGCGAGCCCAGCCGGTAGAACGGACGGGCCGGATCGCCGGTCATGTCGCTCAGGAACCGCGTCTTCGAGCCGGCGAAGACGTACGCGACGTGCCGGTGCTTCTGGATGGCGGCCCGGATCTGCTGCTCGGCGGCGATCCCCTCCTGCTCCACGACGTGCTGGAACTCGTCGATCACCACGCCGACCGGACGCCCGGACTCTCCCGCGAGCGCGTCCAGCCCCGCCAGCACGTCGACCAGCAGGGCGGTGGCCGCGGGAAGCGCGGCGGACCCGGCGCCGACCTGGACGCTCCAGCTCTGCTGCAGGACGTCATAGTTGACGGAGGGACGCAGCCCGCCGAAGAAGCGGACGATCCACTCGCGGGCCTTTTCGACGCTGCGGGTGAGCGCCCGGGTCGCGTCCGCGATGATCGCCTGCGCCAGGAGGGCGAGCGCGGGGTACGCCTCGGCGTCGTAGCGGAGGACCAGCACGCCGTCGCGCGCCGCGAGCTCCTCGGCGGCCTTCAGGATGGAGGTCTTTCCGAACCTCCGGGGGCCGATGACGAACAGCTTTCCGCCCTCCCGGAGGACGTCCGCCACCTGCCGCACCTCCTCCCTCCGGTCCACCAGCTCGGCCGCGCCCAGCTCCCGGCCGAACTCGAATGGGTTCTTCATCGGGCCCACGGTGTCCCCGGTGATTCGATCTTGCGTTATTCGTTTTTGCATGATGCAAAATCGCATATTCCCCGACGGGACGCAATCCCGACGAATGAGCGCCGGCGGCCGGCGTTACACCGCCACGATTCCCCTCCGCCCCCGAACCCCTTACCTTGCGGCCGTACCCGGCAGGACGACGGAAGCGCAACCACCCCCGAGACATGCGAGCCGAGCCCACCCCCCAGGCGGTCCTCCCCGAAGAGGAAGACGCGACCCCGCCGCCGAAGTCGAAGCCCGCGAAAGACGCCCTCCCGCGCCCGGCCGTGGCACTCCCGCGCTTCCCCCGGTCCGTCTCGCCGAAGCCGCTGAAGGCGGGCGCCGACCTCGACCACCCCGCGCTCTGGTTCAACCGCGAGCTGGCGCTGCTCGACTTCAACTGGCGCGTCCTCCAGCAGGCCATCGACGCGCGCACCCCGCTCCTGGAGCGCGTCCGCTTCCTGGCCATCACCGCCGGCAACCTCGACGAGTTCTTCCAGAAGCGCGTCGGCGGGCTCAAGCGCCAGCAGGCGGCCGGCGTCCAGGCGCTGACCATGGACGGCCGCACCCCCGCCGAGCAGCTGGGGCTCATCGCCGACGCCGCGCAGGAGATGTTCGCGGCCATCGCCGACGCCTGGGAGCGGAAGCTCAAGCCGCTGCTCCGCGCCGAGGCCGGCGTCCTCGTCTCCAACTACGGCGAGCTCGACGCCGCCCAGCGCGAGGCGCTCGACCACTACTTCCGCGAGCAGATCTACCCCGTCCTCACCCCGCTGGCGGTCGACCCCGGGCACCCCTTCCCCTTCATCTCCAACCTGAGCCTCTCGCTGGCCGTGCTGATGCGCCACCCGGCGCGCGGCACCTACCACTTCGCGCGGCTCAAGGTGCCCACGCAGTCGGCGCGGTGGCTCCCGGTGCCGGGGTCGGACGCGCCCTTCCACGTGGTCCCGGTGGAGCAGGTGATCCAGGCCAACGCCGCCCCGCTCTTCCGGGGAATGGAGATCGTCAGCGCGCACGCCTTCCGCATCACCCGCAGCGCCGACGTCGACCGCGACGACGACGCCGAGGACCTCCTCGACATGATCTCCGAGGAGCTCCGCGAGCGCCGCTTCGCCCCCGTGGTCCGCCTGGAGGTCGACCGCGAGATGCCCCCCGAGGTCCGCCAGCTGCTGCTGCGCGAGCTGGAGCTGGAGCCCCCCGACGTCTACGAGGCGGCGGGGGCGCTGGCGCTGGTCGACTGCGCGAAGATCGCCGACTTCGACCTCCCGGCGCACAGGTTCGAGCCGTGGGAGCCGGTGGTCCCCGAGGCGCTCCAGCACGAGGGGGAGACGGAGGAGGAGCGGAACATCTTCTCCATCATCCGACGCGGCGACGTCCTGGTCCACCACCCGTACGACTCGTTCACCGCCAGCGTCCAGCGGCTGCTGGAGGAGGCGGCCGACGACCCCCGGGTGGTGGCCATCAAGCAGACGCTCTACCGCACCGGCGGGGGCGACTCGCCGGTGGTGAAGGCGCTCATCCGCGCGGCCGAGCGGGGGAAGCAGGTGGCGGTGCTCATCGAGGTCACCGCGCGCTTCGACGAGGAGAACAACATCCGCGGCGCCGAGATCATGGAGGACGCCGGGGTCCACGTGGCGTACGGCCTCATCGGCCTCAAGACGCACAGCAAGGTGACGCTGATCGTCCGCGACGAGGGCGGGCCGCCGCGCACCTACTGCCACATCGGGACCGGGAACTACCACGCGCGCACCGCCCGGCTCTACAGCGACCTGGGGCTCCTGACGTGCAACGAGGAGCTGGGCGACGACCTGGTGAACTTCTTCCACTTCCTCACCGGCTACGCCCCGGACCAGCAGTACCAGCGCCTCGTGGTGGCCCCCCGCGAGATGCGCCGCACCTTCGAGGACCGCATCGCGCGCGAGGTGCAGCTCCAGGCGCGGCGGGGGAACGGGCGGATCATCGCCAAGATGAACGCCCTCGACGACCCCGGGCTCATCAAGGAGCTCTACCGCGCCTCGCAGGCGGGGGTGCGGATCGACCTGATCATCCGCGGGCACTCGCGGCTGCGGCCGGGCTTGCCGGGGTACAGCGAGAACATCCGGGTGGTGAGCCTGGTGGGGCGGTTCCTGGAGCACGACCGGATCTACTACTTCCACAACGACGGCGAGCCCGAGATCCTGATCGGGAGCGCCGACTGGCGCGAGCGGAACCTGAACGACCGCGTGGAGACCGTCGTCCCGGTGCTCGACCCGGCGCTGCAGCAGCGGCTCGTCGACATCCTCCACTACGCGCTCAACGACAACCGGCTCGCGTGGGAGCTGCAGCCGGACGGGCGGTACGTGCAGCGGCAGCCGGCGCCGGACGAGCCCGTGGTGAACTACCACGACCTGCTGATGCGGGACGCGATGGAGCGGAGCCGTCGCGGATCTCGCCCGTGGGAGCTGATGGTCTGATCCTGGTGGGGGGACGGATTACGGCAACTGCAACGACGGTGCTGGGCATGTCCCCGCTGCGCGGGGCCGGGCTGCGGGCGCCGTAGGAAGCGATACTACCGTTTCCAACGGCGCGAAGCCCCTGGGGGACTCCATGCGCGGGCCGGTCTCGTCTCCTCACGCGGTGGCCTTCGCATTCCCCCCCGCCAGGGTCTTCGCCCTTCGGGCCCGCATCCCTCATGCAACGTCGCAGGCTGCGCCGTCTTTCTCGCGTCGCGCAGGCGGACGTCGCATTCCGACGCCGCGGCGGCCCCCCTCCCCCGCACGCCCCCCGCACGCGGGGGGCGTGCGGGGGAGGGGAGAACCGCCGCAAGTCAATGTAGCCGCGCGATTTATCGCGCCCGCGGAGCCTTCCCCCGCGCCGATGCGAGGAAAACACACCGGGCCAAACGTCCCCTCTCCCGGAACGGGGAAC
>DATACF010000839.1:0-5568 GCA_036259235.1 Longimicrobium sp.
TCTCAGCCTCTCCGCCCACAGCGGCTTGTAAGGCTCGCGGTCATCCTCCATCGTTTCCACCACAGACTAAGCCAGCCGCGCCGCGCGAGCGCACCCCTTCTGGCGGTCGCCGTGACGTATCCCGTCGCTCGAGCACATCAACGCCGAGGCGGAGCCCGTTAAGCACGAAAGCCGCCTGGCGAGAGGCGGCTTCCGTATAGCGGGGGCGGGATTCGAACCCGCGACCTTCGGGTTATGAGCCCGACGAGCTACCAGGCTGCTCCACCCCGCGACGGCGCACGCGGACAGAGAGGATTTTGAAGCCCGATCGTAAATCGGTGGGTGGCCCTCCCGCGGCTTCCGCGGCGTTCCCTCTCGGGAATACCTCGTCCCCCGCTGACGCAAGGCCCCCGGCTTCAATGGAGTCGGCTCAAAATGGAGCTCTCCGGCCGTTCGTGCGATGCAGTAAATATAGGTCTGACAAAGACTTGTGTCAACCCTCCCGCGGAGCGTCCTCTCTGGCCGTGCTTTTCCCGTCCTCCGAGACCGCCACGCCCTCCAGGGGGCTGGGGACGCGCGGGCCGCCCAGGAGGCGGGCGAACTCGCTGGCCACCACCTGGTAGCACTCGCAGGAGGCCGCCTCGAGCCCCGCGCGGTCGACGACGGTGACCGTCCCCCGCGCGTACTCGATCAGCCCGCGCGCCTGGAGCTCGCCCGCCACCTCGGTGACGGTGGCGCGGCGCACCCCCAGCATCTGCGAGAGGAAGAGGTGCGTGAGCTCGAAGGTGTCGCCCTCCACGCGGTCGTGCGTCATGAGGAGCCACCGCGCGCACCGCTGGTCGACCGGGTGGAGGCGGTTGCAGGCGGAGGTCTGCCCCGTGAGCGTGAAGAGCGCCTGCGTGTAGCGCCCCAGGAGCTCGAAGAGCGCGCCGCCGCGGCGGACCTCCTCCCGGAGCGCCGCCGCCGTCATCCGGTACCCCCGCCCGGGGACCTGCACGAACGCCTGCGCCGCCATGCTTTCGGCGCCCAGGAAGACGGGGATCCCCGCCATCCCCTCGTTCCCCACCGTGGCCGTCTCCACCGCCGCGCCGTCCTCCATCACCCCCAGGATCGAGACCACGCCCTCCTCGGGGAACCAGACGTGCCCGATCGGCCGGTGGGGGTCGACCAGCACTTCCCGGAACTCCAGGTCCACCGGCTCGAGCACCGGGCGCAGGCGCTCGCGATCGGGGGCGGGGAGGGCGGCCAGGATGCGGTTGCGGTACCTCACGGGCTTCCTCGTTCCGAAAAAGATCCACGCGGTTCACGGGCGACGTCCCTCGACGGTACGCCCCCGTACACACTTCCCGTTCCACCGGGGGAAACAGCCTTCGCTGTAACGCCCCCCGGCACGCGCCGCGCATCGTCCCCCGCGCCCCACGGCCCGCATCCGCGGAGCCTTCGATGGAACCCCGGCGCGACAACACCTCCGTGACCCACGACCCGACCCGGCGCGAGCCGCCCCACGCCCCCTCCCCCGCCCCGCCTCCCGAGGCCGTCGAGCGCGGCCCGCTCCCGGCGCGCCTCATCGTCCCCGCGGACCCGCTGGAGCGCGTCCGGATCATCGTCGGCCGCCAGCGGCGGTAGCGCCGCGCACCCCTTTTCTCGATTCAGCCGTCCACCCGGTCCAGGAAGGCGAGGACGGCGGCGTTGAAGCGCTCCGGCGCCTCCAGGTTGGCCAGGTGGCCCAGCCCGGGGAGGACGACGCCCTCGGCGCGCGGCGCCTCCTCCCGCACCCGCGCCACGATGGCGTGGCAGTCCGGGACGTCGCGGTCGCCCAGGAGGGTGAGCGTGGGGGCGCGCAGCTCGCCGAGGCGCCCGGCGGCCGGCGGCTCCAGCGGGCGCACCGGGTCGTCGTGGAGCCAGTGCCAGGCGGAATAGCCGTCCACGATGGCGCGCAGGAAGTCCGAACTCGCCGCGCCGGGCTCCGCCGGGCGGAAGTCGAGGAGCCCCGTCCACATCGCCTTCGCCGCCTCCGGCCCCCAGGTCCGCGCCGTGTCCTTCAGCCCCTCCACCGCCGCCGCGAAGCCGGGGGAGAGCGCGTATCCCCCCAGGAGCGGGCCGAAGAGGACGAGCGCGCGGGTCGACTCCGGGTAGGCCAGCGCGAAGTCGACCGCGTTCGACCCGCCGCTGGAGTGGCCGACGAAGGCGGCGGGGCCGGCGCCGAGCGCGTCGAGGAGCGCCCGGAGGTCCTCGTGGTGCGAATACGGCGCCTCCCCCACCGGGCCGGAGCGCCCGAAGCCGCGCCGGTCGTAACGGACGACTTCGTATCGCTCCCCGAACGGGCCCCACTGCGGCTCCCAGGCGCGGGTGTCGAGGGTGAAGCCGGGGACGAGGACGAGGGGCGCGCCGGAGCCCGCGACCTCGTAGTAGAGCCGCGTCCCGTTCACCTCGGCGTAGCCGGTACGGGTCTGCATGGGGGCGCCGCCGCCTGGGAGGGAGGGTTCTCGCGGACCTATGGGGACGTGGGACGACGGCGGCGCGGAAGGCGCCGCGGGGGGAGAAACGTATTCGCGCCCGGGGGCGAGCGCCACGGGCCCGGCCGCCGCCGGACCCGCGCCGCTTCAGCGCTCGGCGGGCTTCCTCGACTACGCCGTCCGCCTGGAGCGCCTCTCCAGCGAAGTGAGTCGTCCTGAGTCCTGAGTCCCAAGTCCTGAGTTGTCGGATCGATTGTGCAGTTCAGCACTTAGGACTCAGGACTCAGGACTCCTTGCTTCACCCGTCTCCCCCGCCCCGAGGCCGCGGAGCACCAGCGCGAAGACCGCCTCGAAGGCGGCGTCGATGGCGGGGTCGGCCCACTCCTGGGCGTGGGCGGGGTTGTGGAAGCGCGCCGTGGCGTCGAGGACGGCGCGCCCCGCGGCGGCCGGGTCGGGGGCCGTCATCTCGCCCCGCGCCACCCCGTCGGCCACGATCCGCGCCGCCTGCGCCGCGAGCGCGTCCACGTGCTCCGCCACCACCTCGCGCGCGTCGGCGAAGAGGGCGAGGTAGGTGGCGAAGAGCTCGGGATCGCCCTGCGCCCGGCTCCGCTTGGCCGCCACCAGCGCCTCCAGCCACCGCCGCAGCCGGGCCGGCGCCGGGGCGTCCTCCCGCGCGATGGCCTCCAGCGGCGCCGAGACGCGGGCCAGCCACCGCTCGGCCACCGCGTCGCGGAGCGCCGCCTTGCTGGGGAAGTGGCGGTAGACGCTCCCGTGGCTGACCCCCAGCGCGCGGGCCACGTCGACCACCGTCGCCTTGGCGGGCCCGAAGCGGCGGAGGACCTCCTCCGCCGCCTCCAGGATCCGCTCGGGGGTCAGCGGGGCGTCCGTCATGCCGCCGCCGCCGGCCGCTCGCTATCGAGCATCGCCATCTGCGCGGCCGCGTACCGCTCCCCCGCCGCCGCGCCCGGCGGCACCGCCCGCTCGACCCGCGCCCGGTCGTCGTCCGAGAGCCGGAGCTCCAGCGCCCCCAGCGACTCGGCCAGCCGGTCGCGGCGCCGCGCCCCCACCAGCGGGACGACGTCATCGCCGCGCGAGAGGACCCACGCCACCGCCACCTGCGCCACCGTCGCCCCCTTCCCTTCCGCCACCCCGCGCAGCGCCTCCACCAGCGCCAGGTTGCGCGCCAGGTTCTCGCCGCCGAAGCGGGGCGAGTGGGCGCGGAAGTCGCCCGGCGCCGGGGCGCGCTCGGGCGACCAGTGCCCCGAGAGGAGCCCGCGCGAGAGGACGCCGTACGCGGTGATGCCGACCCCCAGCTCGCGGCAGACGGGGAGGATGGCGTCCTCGACGCCGCGGGACATCAGCGAGTACTCGATCTGGAGGTCGGCCACGGGGTGCACGGCGTGGGCGCGGCGGAGGGTGTCGGGGCCGGCCTCCGAGAGCCCCAGGTGGCGGACGTACCCCGCCTTCACCAGGTCGGCGACGGCGCCCACGGTCTCCTCGATGGGGACCGCCGGGTCGACGCGGGCGGGACGGTAGACGTCGACGTGGTCGGTCCCCAGGCGGCGGAGGGTGTAGGCGAGCGCGGTCTTCACCGCCGCGGGCCGGGCGTCGAGCCCGATCCACGCGCCGGCGGGGTCGCGCTGCGCGCCGAACTTGACGCTGAGCACCACCCGCTCGCGGCTCCGCCCCCGCAGCGCCTCGCGGATCAGCATCTCGTTGTGCCCCATCCCGTAAAAGTCGCCGGTGTCGAGGAGGGTGACCCCCGCCTCCAGCGCGGCGTGGATGGTGGCGATGCTCTCGGCCTCGTCGGCGGGGCCGTAGAGGTCCGACATCCCCATGCAGCCCAGGCCGATGGCGGAGACCTCGGGGCCGGTGGAGCCGAGCTTTCGTGTGATCATCGACATCTCCTTACGGTACGAGAACGAAACGCGGACGCAAGGGAAGATGCATGGATGAATGACAAAAATCAACAACTGTCATTCGATAACCAAAAGTAGCCGCCCTGTCCACGGTGGACGGGCGGTCAGCGGCGACGGCGCACGCTTTCGATCCACGCCGGAAGCGCCGTCTCCTGCTCGCGGTGGATGGCTTCGATGAAGCTCACGAAGTTCAGCACGGCGAGCCTGCGCGCCGGCTCTCGGATGCCCTGGAGGAGGAAAGCCAGCGCCGCGGCGGCCATCTCCACGGCAAGCGCGTACACCTCCGCGCCGTGGCGGAGGTACCACACGTGCAGCTTGCCGAGGGTCGAGGCCCGCGGCGCCGAGCCCCGGAGGAACTGACTGAGCCCGCGCGGCGTGAGCCCCACCGCCGCCGCCACCTGACGGAGCGAGGTCCGCTCCTTCGCGCGCTCCAGCGCTTCCCGAAGCGTGCCCAGAGACACGGGCGTCCCCGAAGGCTCGCTCACGCGAGCCTCCCCGGCGACGGCGGCCGTGTACTCTGGATACTTATTAATCGTTTACACTCAGCACCTTACGCCCGTCGGGAAGGCGGGTCAAGGAGTTTTCTCGCGATCGCCCCCGAGGGCGCGCCGTCACGCGAAAATCCAGCGGAAGGTGATCGGAGTCTCCATCGCGACGGGGGCGGATTCCGCGTCCCGGGGTGTGTACTTTGGATACTCGCGGAGGGACGGAACGTCACGGAAACGGATACCTCGCCGCGCTCGGGGCCGGTTCGGCGGTTCCAGGGCCTTCGCCCGCCGCGATGGGAGGTCTCCGGCGCGTCCAACCCGCGCAGAAGCCAGGAAAACCTCGTATCTGGCGGGTTGACAATCACTTAGCCTGATACTACATTTGTAGCACGACACGACGGGGGCTTTCGTTTGAGCCGACTCCTTGAAGCAGGGGACTGATCCCGCTGGGCCGACGCGGAGCTCGTGAGAGCGAGCATCGCGGAAGCCGCGGGGATGCCACCCACGGATACGCTCGACCGTATCGTGCTTCAAACACCCCTCTGGCGTGTCCCCGAAGTTGAAAATGGAGCGCTCCCGCACGCATCTGGGTACGGGAGCGCTTTCATTGGAGCGAAACCGGGCCGGCCGCCGTCGAGCGGACCGCGCCCGTCGAAGATACGAAGGAGATGCCATGCGACGGAGCTCGCTGAAGATCGATCGACGGAACCTGCTGACGGTCGCCGC
>DATACF010000840.1:0-3222 GCA_036259235.1 Longimicrobium sp.
CCGGCCGGCTGGAAGGCATCAACAACAAGATCAAGGTCATCAAGCGCCAAGCGTACGGTTTCCGCGACGACGCCTACTTCATCCTCAAGATCAAAGGCGCGTTCCCGGGCACGCTGCAACCAAATCCGCGATGAACCAAAAAACAACGGGTCTCACACAGAGACACAGAGGCACGGAGGGGTTTCTCCGGGTCTCTGTGCCTCTGTGTGCCACCCCAAGGTGTTCGGACCGACCCGCGATCATGCGGATTCTGGACGAGCCAGGGGAGAAGCCGCCGCCCCGGACGTTGCCGCGGGGGCGCGCGGCGCGTACCCTGAGCCGGGAGAGAGAGCGCGGACCCCACCCGGAGCCGAAGACGACCGCATGAAGTTCCTTCCCTCGCAGCTCGCCGCGTACCTGCAGCTGGGGGCGGCCCGCCGCAACCTGCGGGCGCTGCGCGGCTACGTGCTGGCGATGCTGGCCATGATCACGGCGTACAGCGTCGCCTTCCACTGGCTGATGGCCGCCGAGGGGCAGCAGCACTCGTGGCTGACGGGCTTCTACTGGACGCTCACGGTCATGAGCACGCTGGGCTTCGGCGACATCACCTTCCAGAGCGACGCCGGGCGGGCGTTCAGCATGCTGGTCATGGTCTCGGGCGTGGTCTTCCTCCTGATCGTCCTCCCGTTCGCCTTCATCCAGCTCTTCTTCGCCCCCTGGCTGGAGGCGCGCCAGGCCGCCCGCACCCCGCGCCGCGTCCCGCCCGGGGTGGCGGGGCACGTGGTCCTCACCCACTACGACCCGATCGCCATCTCCCTGGTGCAGCGCCTGGCGTACCACGGCCGCCCGTACTGGGTCCTCGAGCCCGACGTCAAGCGAGCGATGGACCTGCACGACGCGGGCGTCCGCGTCATCGTCGGCGACCGCGACAAGGTGGAGACCTACCGCGCGGTGCGGGCCGGGGAGGCCGCCCTGGTGGTGGCCACGGGCGACGACTACGAGAACACAAACATCGTCTTCACCGCGCGCGAGGTGGCGGCCGAGGTGCCGCTGGTCTCCATCGTCCGCTCGGCCGACTCGGTCGACATCCTGGAGCTGGCCGGGAGCTCGCACGTCCTGCACGTCCCCGAGATGCTGGGACGCGCCCTCGCCCGCCGGACGCTGGGCGGCGACGGGCGGGCCGGCGTCATCGGCCGCTTCGGCGACCTGGTGATCGCCGAGGCGCCGGTGACGGGGACGCCGCTGATCGGGAAGCGCCTGGCCGACAGCCGCCTCCGCGAGGCCACCGGGCTCACGGTGGTGGGGATCTGGGAGCGCGGGCGCTTCGAGCCCCCCACCCCCGAGAGCCTCCTGGGCCCCTCCACCGCCCTGGTCCTGGCGGGGACCGAGGCGCAGCTGGAGCGCTTCGCCGAGCTGATGGTCATCTACGGCGCCCCCGACGCGCCGGTGCTGATCGTGGGCGGCGGCCGGGTGGGGCGCGCGGTGGCGGCGGCGCTCGAGGAGCGCGAGGCGCCGTGGCGGATCGTGGAGCAGAACGCGGCCATGGTGCGCGACCCGGCGCGCTACGTGGTGGGCTCGGCCGCCGACCGCGCGGTGCTGGAGGCGGCGGGGCTCGGCGAGGCGGCGGCGGCGGTGGTGACCACCAACGACGACGCCACGAACATCTACCTGACGCTCTACGTCCGCCGTCTCCGCCCCGACCTCCAGATCGTCAGCCGCGCCACCCTCGAGCGGAACGTGGCCACGCTCCACCGCGCCGGGGCCGACTTCGTGATGTCGTACGCCAGCATGGGCGCCAACGCCGTCTTCAACGTGCTGGAGAAGGGCGACGTGGTGATGCTGGCGGAGGGGCTCGACGTCTTCCGCCACCCGGTGCCCCCGTCGCTGGCGGGCCGCCCCCTGGCCGCCACCGCCATCCGCGAGGAGACGGGGTGCAGCGTGGTGGCGCTGGAGGTCGGGGGCGAGGCCCTCATCAACCCCCCGCCCGAGACGCCGCTCGCCGCCGGGGCCGAGCTGATCCTGATCGGGACCACCGAGGCCGAGCGCCGCTTCGTCGAGCGCTTCGGGCGGTGAGGGGGCGGCGCAACCTTCGCCGGGCCGGCGCGTATCAATCGCTTGCGCGCCAGGGGCCGGAAGAGGCACCTTGGGCGCGGCCGTCACCCGATCCGCCCTGTCCCGCAGTCGCATGACCCGGATACTTCGCGCCCGTCTCCTCCCGATCGCGCTCCTGGCCGCGCTGGCCGCGTGCACCCCGCGCCAGCCCGTGGCGCCGCCGCCCCCGCCCGCGCCGCCCCCGCCCGCGATGACGGACGAGGAGCTCGCGCGGGCGCTCGACGGCGAGGCGCGGCGGGCGTGGGACGAGGGGACGCGGCTGGGGCGGCAGGGGCGGTGGCCCGAGGCCGAGGCGCGCTACCGCGAGGCCGCGCGCGTCCGCCCCGACTCGGCGACGTACCACATGGCGCTCGCCGCCGCCCTCCTCCAGCAGGGGCGCGAGAGCGAGGCCGCCGACGCCCTCCGCGCCGCCATCCGCGTGGAGGAGGCGAGGCCCGCCCCCAACCACCGCGTCCTGGCGGTGGACTACGAGCGGCTGATCGCGCTGTACGAGCGCACCGGCCGCCTCGACGATGCCCGCACCGCCCGCGAGCGGCAGCGCTTCCACCGCACCATGCGCGACTCCGCCCCGCCGCGGTAGGCGCGGCGGGACGGAGACGGATGGAAAAGACGAAAGGCCGCCCCGAAGGGCGGCCTTTCGTCGTAGTCCTCAGGAGTAGGAGATCAGGCGCCCAGACGGACGACGTTCTCCGCGGCGGGACCCTTGGGGCCCTCCACGATGTCGAACTCCACCGCCTCACCCTCGGTCAGGGTCTTGAACCCTTCCTGCTT
Source organism: Longimicrobium sp. (assembly GCA_036259235.1). Taxonomy (GTDB): domain Bacteria; phylum Gemmatimonadota; class Gemmatimonadetes; order Longimicrobiales; family Longimicrobiaceae; genus Longimicrobium. The sequence goes on from DATACF010000840.1 coordinate 2,863, forward strand.
GATGGCCGAGAAGTGAACGAACAGATCCCTGCCACCCTCGTGCTCAATGAAGCCAAAACCCTTGGCGTCGTTGAACCACTTCACCTTGCCAGTCGAGCGGGCCATCTCCTACTCCTGCTGCTTACGTGAGAACTTGCTGTCGGTGCGGCTGCTTCCGCACAATCGACCGCGCGCGGGTCGCGCCGGCACCCGGCGCGTTCACTGCGTCCCCCACGCGGGACGCATCGTTCAGGGATGCCACGCCCCCGGGGCGCGCCGCGCGGAGGCGGGGGCGTGGCATCCCTGAACGATGCGTCCCGCGTGGGGGACGCAGTGAACGCGCCGGGTGCCGGCGCGACCCGCGCGCGGTCGATTGTGCGG
>DATACF010000841.1:0-4857 GCA_036259235.1 Longimicrobium sp.
CCCTCCCCCGCCACGCGCGTCTTCCAACCCTGCCGGGCTACACGCTCAGTGGCCGGCCGCGTGCCCCTCGGGGTGGTGGTACGGGTCGAGCCGCTCGCCGTTGTAGCTGTTGGCGCCGGGGCCGACGCCCGTCTTGCCGACGCGGGCCGGGATGTCGATCACGATCTCGCCCACGTTGTTGTCGTAGCTGGCTTCCTTGAACATGTGGCAGAAGCCCTTGCTGTCCTTCGCCGGGCAGACCTCGCCCGCCGTCTGCACGAACGGCGGGTTCGCCGTCACGCGGATGACGTACTTCCCGGGCGCCACCGGCTCGTTCGGGTCGGTGAGCAGGAAGAGCTGCCCGGGGAGCTGCTTCATGTACTCGTCGCCGTAGTTGGTGCTGATCCCCTGGTTGCCGTGGACCGTCAGGTTGCCGCAGTTGGTGTAGTAGCGCGGCTTGGGCGTCCCCGGCGTGGCGTTCTTGTTCGGCGTCGTGTCGAGCATGCAGAAGCCCCGCTTGCGCGCCTGCACCGGCGCGCCCAGCGAGCCGTCGGCCTGGACCGGGATCAGCTCGTAGGTGGCGTAGTTGCGGAAGTGGAAGTGCGCGTGGCAGCTGGCGAACTCGAAGAGGCCGTCCTGGTCCGCGAAGTCGCCGTCGCCGTTCGGGTCCATGTGCGCCAGCGGGTCGCCGACGTACAGGTCCGCGTCACCCACGTTGTCGATCAGCACCGAGAAGCGGAGCGAGCGGTGCTTCCCGGTGGGAATGTTCCCCTCCTCGACGCTGCACTGCCCTTCGACGAACGTCTCGTCGACCACCACCCACGAGGTCCGCATCTTTTCGGTGTCCACCACCAGGTCCGGGGTGCCCACCAGGTCCTGCGCCGCCGCGCCCAGCGGCTTCTCGGGCGCGCTCAGCGCCGCCGGACCGCCCTTGTCGCACGCCGCGAACGCCAGCGCGCCCGACAGCGCGAGCACCGTCGCCGTGACTACGGACGTCTTCCGCATCCTGCCTCCTGAATGTGCGAATGATGGTTTGGGGAGCCGACTCCCCGGCGTGACCCGCGAACGTCGCGGGCGAGAAGGTGCTGCGAATCGGTGCGAACCGTCGTCAAATGGTGCGCCGCCGGGATAAGCGGCGCCCCCTCGATGGCCTGAAAGGCGAGCGTGGAAACGCGCTCGCGCCCGGAAGAGGGGCCCGGCGCCGTTCACGGCGCGGGTCCCCCGGCCCTGCATATTGCCTGGTTTACTGCGGAAAGCGGGTGTCGTGCGGCGGGACTGCGACGACGGAGCGACGGGGAGGAAGGCACGCGGATCAAGGCGTTTTCCCGGCACTCCGGCGTCCCGAAGGGCGCGCGGACGAGGGATACTACTACAAGGGTCGTGCCGAGCGCAAGCCCGTTGACGGCGCGGAAGGGGCGTCGCCTCCGTTTACCTCGGGAGAGTGCCGGCGAGGTCGCGGAAGCCCGCGAGAGGCTTGTCTCCAAACAAACGAGTATTCCGCCCGACGACCCGTAAGGCGCTCTCCATGCCGAACGCCCTTCCACGCCGCCGGGGTGGCGGCGCGGAGGGCGGCGGGCTACCGGCGGCGGCGGCGCCCGGACGAGGTGCCCAGGAGCGCGCCCATGAGCCCGCGGGTGATCTGCGTGGCCACCGAGCGCGCCACGGGCGACTTGAGGATCTGCGTCAGGAGCCCCGGCTCCTCGCGCCCGCGGCGGCGGGGGCGGTCGTCGCGGTCGTCGTCGCGCGCCGCCTCGCGGCCGAAGGGCCCCGGCCCGTCCTCCCGCCCGGCGCGGTCGAAGCGGGCCTGGAGGCGCTCGCGGGCGCTCTCGCGGTCGACGTCCTCCGCGTAGTCGCGCACCTGCTCCGAGGCGGCGAGGCGCGCCCGCAGCTCGTCCGGGGTCAGCGGCCCCATCCGCGACGACGGCGGCACCATCCGCGTGGCGAAGGGGGGCGTGGGGACGCCGCTGGGGGTCAGCGTGCTCACCAGCGCCTCGCCGATTCCCAGCGTGGTCAGCGTCTCCTCGATGTCGTAGACGTCGGTCTTCGGGAAGGTGCGCGCGGCCGACCTGAGCGCCTTCTCGTCGTCGGGGGTGAAGGCGCGGAGGGCGTGCTGCACCCGGTGGCCCAGCTGCCCCAGCACCTCGGGGGGGACGTCGCGGGGGTTCTGGGTGACGAAGAAGACCCCCACCCCCTTCGAGCGGACCAGCCGCACCACCTGCTCCACCTGGTCGACCAGCGCCTTCGGGGCCTCGTCGAAGAGGAGGTGCGCCTCGTCGAAGAAGAAGACCAGCTTCGGCTTCTCGACGTCGCCCACCTCGGGGAGCCCCGCGTAGAGGCGGGCCAGCATCCAGAGGAGGAAGGTGCTGAAGAGCGCCGGCTTGTCCTGCACGTCCTGGAGCTCGAGGATGGAGACGAGCCCGCGCCCGTCGTCGGCCGTCACCAGGAGGTCGTCGAGGTCGAACTCGGGCTCGCCGAAGAAGTCCTCGGCCCCCTGCTGCTCCAGCTCCACCATCTCGCGGAGGAGGACGCCCACCGTCTGCTTCGACATCCCCCCGTAGCCGGCCAGCTCCGCCTCGCCCTCGTCGGAGGTGAGGAACTGGAGGACCGCGCGGAGGTCGGCGAAGTCGAGGAGGAGGAGGCCGTTGTCGTCGCAGTACTTGAAGACGAGCGTCAGCACGCTGGTCTGCGTCTCGTTGAGCCCCAGCACCTTCGCCAGGAGGAGGGGCCCGAAGCTCGACACCGTCGCCCGGAGCTGCGCCCCCAGCTTCCCCGTGAGCGAGAGGAACTCGACGGGGAAGCTCGTCGCGCCCCACGCGTACCCGGTGTCGCGGGCGCGCTTCTCGACCCGCTCGCCCGCCTCCCCGGCGGCGCCGAGCCCCGCCAGGTCGCCCTTGACGTCGGAGACGAAGACCGGGACCCCGGCGGCCGAGAGCTGCTCGGCGATCAGCTGGAGCGTCTTGGTCTTCCCCGTCCCCGTGGCCCCGGCGATCAGCCCGTGCCGGTTCATCATCGACAGCGGGATCGTCACCAGCGGCGAGGGGTGGCACTCCCCCCCGTGCACGACGGCGCCGAGGACGACGCTCTTCTCGGGGTGGCTGAAGGCCGCGTACGCGGCGTCGAGGACGCGGTTGTCCATCGTGGGGATCGGCTCGGGTGGACGGTCGGGATTCGGGAAACCGGACACGGCCGAAGGTACCGCGCCGGAGCGTCGGACGCGAGGGGACAGGGGACAGGGGACAGGGGACAGGGGACAGCGGGAGGGATCGCGGCCGGAAGAAGAATCGGCCGTCGAGCGAAGCCGAGCGAGCCGCCGGACGAGAGGAGAGAGCGGGGGGCGCCCCGCCCGGAGCGGCGCGGGGACGCGACTTCAGCCGGGGGCGGGCATGCTCCAGAGCAGGAGCACACCACGGGCGGTCCACGCCACCGTCCGCACCCAGTTCGTCGCGACCAGCCGCCGGTGCGCCGCGGCGTCGAAGCCGCGCTCCAGGCGCCCGTGCATCGGCACCTGGAGGAGCGCCGTCGAGAGCCAGACCACCCCGATGAGCGCCAGCCCCAGCCAGGCCCGCGCGAATCATCACCCCCGTGGCGGCCAGGTTCAGCAAGAACGCCCACCACTAGAGGTCCACGAAGAAGCTCATCAGAGCGTCCCGCCGATCCGCAGGTACACCCGCCAGCCGCCGCCCTCGCCGATCCCCCGCGCCACGTCGAAGCGCACGAGGTTGTCGAGGAACGCCACCCCCGCGCCCGCGCCGCGCAGGGGGCGCGAAGACCCCACCTCCCCGCCCTCCCCCGCCCACCCCGCGTCGCCGAAGAGCGAGAGGCGGAACGAGGGCGTCCCGCGGGTGAGCTCGGCGCGCGCCGCCCAGAAGCTCTCGCCGCGGAGCGCCGCCGCCTCGTGGCCGCGCACGGTGGCCGCGCCGCCGACCTGGAAGAGACGCTGCGCCGGCACCTCGCCGAGCCCCGTCCCCGCCGCCAGCGACACGCCGTAGCCGATGGAGCCCCCCAGGAGCTCGTCGGCCCCCAGCCGGAGGAGCGGCCGCGCGAAGGTGCGCTCGCCCGTCTCGCCGTGGAGGGCCAGCTCGGCGCGGGCGCGTAAGCCCGCCGGGTCGTCGCCGCGCGCCGCGCGGAGGCGGAGGGTGGCGCCGGCCTGGTCGAGGCGCTCGGCCGCGAGGTTCTCGCGGAGGGCGGCGTCGTCGAAGAGGCCGCGGAGGCTGAAGTCCTCCCGCGCCCGCACCCCCTCCTGCCGCTCGGCGAAGAGGCGCAGGTCCCAGCTCTGGCGCCGCGCCGCGGGCGGCGAGAAGCGGAGCTCGGCCCCGGTGGCGCGGAAGTAGTCGTTCTCGTCGCGCCCCAGGAGGAGGGCGCTCGCCGAGCTGGCGAGGGTGAAGGGCTGCGACGCCACCTCCACCGCCTCCAGCCCGCGGTATGCCCCCAGCTCGGTGCGGAGCGAGGGCGAGGCGCGCGCCCCGGAGAGCCGCGCCCCCACCTCGCCCGTCGTCCCCGCGCGGAGCTCGCCCCGGAGCTCGGCCGGGCCCAGCGGGAGGACGGCGCGGACTCCGAGCGAGAGCCCTTCTACCCGGTTGAAGCGGACCAGCTCGGGCGTCAGGAGGCGCACGCTGGGGGGCGACACGCTCCACGGGACCTCGGGGGTGTTGCGGAGGATCTCGGAGAGCTGCCGGAGGTCGGCCTCCGTCACCGGCCCTTCGTCCTCGTCGTAGATGCTCCCGTCGAAGGCGGGGGAGTCGACGAGGTCCGCGTTCGGGAGGCGGGTGACGATGAAGGCGCGGGCGCACCCCCCGCTCCCGGCCGCCGCGGCGCTGTCCCCCGCCGCCGCGCGCTCCGCGGCGCGCCGCCACGCCGCGTCCCAGGCCGAGTCGCGCG
>DATACF010000842.1:0-1790 GCA_036259235.1 Longimicrobium sp.
CACGCCGGCCGCCGCCCCGGCGAGCGCCGCGCCCACCCGCGGCGCCGTCTCGCGGAGGAGGGCGTGCCACCCCGCGTCCGACTCCAGCCCGAGTCCCCGGGCGAGGTCCGTGTCCGTCATGCACGCCGCCACCCGCCGCCCGCCGGGGAGCGGCGCCGTGTACCACCACCCGTCGGCGAACGCCTCCACCAGCGTGTGCGGCGGCCCGCCGCCCCCCGGCTGGCGGAAGAAGCGGACGAACCCCGCCAGGCGGTCGCGGGCGAGCGAGCGCGCCCCCCCGCCCCGCCGCGCCAGCGCCGCCCCCGCCCCCGTGGCGTCCACGAGGAAGCGGGCGCGGAGCGTGGCGCCGGTCGACAGCGACAGCGTCCACCCCTCCCCCTCCCGCGCCGCGTCCAGCACCCGCGTCTCGCGGAGCACCCGGACGCCCCGCGCCTCGGCCTGCGCGCAGAGCATCCCGTCGAAGGCGCCGCGGTCGAGGTGCCACCCCACCTGGCGGACGTGGAAGAGGAACTCGTTCTCGTGCGCCGCCGGGGCGCCCCACGCCGCGGCGGTGCCGTACGCGGGGTGGTGCCCCTGCGCCTGGAAGGCCTCCCACACCCCCAGGTGCTCCAGGACGTCGCGCCCGGGGGGCGAGAGCGTCTCGCCGACCCGCTCGCCCCCGTACGCCGACCCCTCCGCCAGGGCGACGCGGAGCCCCGGGGCGTGGGCCCGCAGCGCGAGCGCCGCCGCGCACCCCCCGGGCCCGCCCCCCGCGACGGCGACGTCCACCGCGTCAGTCATCGAGGACCGCGTACCACGACCCCACCACCCCCGCGGGCGAGACGCCGCCCCCGCTGCTGGGGTGGGGGATGGCGCGGACGATGGAGCCCACCAGCGCCCGCACCTGCTGGACGCCGTTCGGCCACACGGGGACCAGCCACCCGACGTAGTCGTAGATCCACTCGTTCCCGCCCACGATCCCCTTCCCCTGGAAGCGGAGCTGGCCGGGGTTCCCGCTCGACATCGACCCGAAGAGCTCCAGCGACCACCCGTCGCCCCCGATGGTCCCGGTGAGCGTCTCGGGGCCGCCCTCGGCGATGACGACCGTGCCGAAGCCGAGCTGGACGGCGTTGAAGTCGGCGTTCCCGTCCTTGTCGAGGTGGAGGTCGGGGTCGTTGTAGAAGCTGCGGTACGTCCAGGTGCCCACGAAGGGGCTCGCGCTCGCCTTGCTCATCCGTCGCTCTCCGTTGTGCGGGGGGTGTACTCGGTGCTGATGTACGGCGGGGTCTGCGGCGGCGGGACCGTGTTCCCGCTCATGTCCTGCGACGCCCAGGGGTTCTTCCGCACGAACCCCAGCCGCCACCACTCGGTGACCATCTTGAAGTCGCCCTCCTTGGTCTGCGGGACCCCGCGGGCCCACACCAGCCAGTCGTAGCCCGAGGGCTTCTGCCCCGGCTCGCCCGTGGGGACGAAGACCTGCATCGGCCGGTGCGCCGGCCACCAGAGCGCCTCCCAGCTCCGCTGTGCGGCCGCCAGCCGCGCGTCGCCGTCGCTCTCGGGGTAGATCACGTTCCAGTCCGCGTAGGTGATGTCGACCTTCTGGGTGGAGCACTCGTTGAAGTCGGCCTGCCAGGGGAGCGCCATGTACTTGGTGAGGTCGCCCGGCTGGAGCCCCCGGCCGAAGTCGTTGTCGTGGCTCAGCGCCTCGTAGATGTAGGCCCCGAAGCCGGGCTCGGTGGCCCCCGAGCCGGTGCTGGCGTTGGCCTGCGCCGCCGTCTCCTGGAACTGGTAGAAGGCGGGATCGGCCTTGA
>DATACF010000843.1:0-3646 GCA_036259235.1 Longimicrobium sp.
GCGGGGGGTGGGGGGGGGGGCGCGGGGGAAGCCGGACAAGACGTGGTTGAACTGAGGAGTGCCCGGCGCCGAGTGCCCGGTGCCCCGGTGCCCAGTGCCCAGGACGGCGGCCGGATTCGGAAGCGACAGGGTCTCGGGCCGAGACGCGGAGACGGCAGGGCCGGTTCGTCCGGCCCTGCTTCTTTTTTGCGCGCCTACTCGTGGCGGATGGCGTCGATGGGGGAGAGGCGGGCGGCGCGGAGGGCGGGGTAGGTGCCGAAGGCGAGGCCGACGACGAGGGCGGAGAGGGCGGCCACCAGGAGGGTGGAGAGCGAGAGGGCGGCGTGGATGGGGGCCTCGGTGGAGGCGCGCATGGCGGCGGTGACGGCGAAGGCCCCGGCGACGCCGACGATCATCCCCACGAAGCTCCCGGAGCCGGTGATGGCCACCGACTCGGCCAGGAACTGGAGGACGATGTCGCGGCGGCGGGCCCCCACGGCCTTGCGGATCCCGATCTCGCGGGTGCGCTCGGTGACGGAGGCGAGGAGGACGTTCATGATCCCGATCCCCCCCACGAGGAGGGAGATGGCGGTGATGGCGCCCATGAAGAGCTTGAAGACGAGGAGCGCCCGCATGGCCTGCTCGGCCCGCGCCCGCTGCGTCCCCACCGTGTAGCTCCGCTCCCAGCGCGGGTCGCGCTGCGCCAGCCACGCCTCCGTCGCCGCGCGGACGGAGTCGACGTCCTCGACCCGGGGCGCGCGGAGGACGAGCGTCCGCGCGCGCGCCGCCTCGGCGGGCGCCATCATCGCCGCCCCGGCCGCGAGGGGGACGTAGACGCCGAACCCCTCCTCCCCCTCGCGCGGCGGGAGGATGCCGACGACGCGGCGCGGGCCGCCGCGGAACTCGACCTCGCGCCCCAGGAGCGCGCCCGGATCTCCCGGCGACAGCGCCTCCGCCAGCGTGTGCGACACCACGGCGACGGGGGCATTGCCGACGGCCTCGGCAGCGGTGAAGAAGCGGCCCGGGCGCACCTCGATCTCGTGCATCGCCGCCGCCCCGGCGCGGGTGGCCGTCACCCGCGCGGCGCGGCGGCGCCCGTCGGGGGCCTGGACGAAGGTGGTCCCCGAGAAGGAGAGCGCCACGCCCTCCACCCCGCGCACCCCGGCCTCCGCCGCCGCCGCGTCGGCCTCGCCGAAGAGGGGGAAGCGCTCGCGCGGGACGGAGAGCCCGTCGACGGTGTCGAAGAGGACGGGGGTGACGAAGACGTCCTGCACGTTGGTGGTGCGCGCCATCTCGCGCCGCGCGAAGGCTTCCATCCCGTCCCCGAGGGAGAGGACGGCCACGAGCGACGCCACGCCGATGATGACCCCGAGCGTGGAGAGGAAGGTGCGCAGCGGGTTGACCCGCAGCGTCTCGACCCCGACGCGGAGCGAGGAGAGGAACGTCACGCGCGACGAGCGCGCGGGCTCGGGCGAGGAGCCGTCGGAAGGACGCATATCGGGAACGGAGCGAGGAAAGGAGAGCGGAAGCGGACTCACCGCGCCTTACGCCGCGGCGGGAGAGGCGGTTTCAGCGGCGGAAGAACCGTGCGGCGCCACGCCGTTGCATGAGGGATGCGGGCCCGAAGGGCGAAGACCCTGGCGGGGGAGAATGCGAAGGGGATCGCGATCGGAGGCGAAACGGTAGTATCGTTTCCTACGCGGCCCGCAGCCCGGCCCCGCGCAGCGGGGACATGCCCAAAGCCGTCGTTGCGGTTGCCGTTCGCCGTTGCCGGACTTCGGCCCGCGACGGGGCTACGCCGCCGCCTCGGACTGCGCCTCGACCGGGCGCCCCTCCTCCTCCTTCTCGTCGGAAGGCGGCGGGAGCAGGTGGTCGATGGGAATCACCTCGTCGGCCATCCCCTTCCGCCGCGGCTCCGCGATCCACGCCGCCACCCCCCGCATGAAGCGCCACACCCCCCGCTCGCCGGGGTGCTGGTAGTCGTCGGACCCCGGATCGGTCCCCATCTTGTCGAAGACGGCCGTAAGCCACTCGGGCCCGTGCCCCCCCACCTCCAGCTCGGGGAGCCAGCACTCCAGCTCGCCGGTGGGGACGATGAAGAGCCCGTACTCGGCGCAGGCGCCGAGGAGCGTCTCCCCCAGCTGCCGCACCTCGCGGGGGGTGTTGGGCGCATAGATCCCCCCGCGCTTCCAGTCCTCGCCCCGGAGCTTCTGCGCCAGCCGGTTCCGCTGCTCCTCCCACGGCTCCCAGAAGACGGGCGGGACGAACGCCGCCTTCAGGAGGTCGCGGAAGTCCTCGCGCCCCTTCAGCAGGTCGAGGTCGACGACCGCCACCGCGGGGATCCCCATCTCCCGCAACGGCCGGACGATCCGCCGGATGGTCTGCTTGTTCTGCGCGTTGAGGAAGACGCACCCGTCGGCGCCCCCCTTCCCCTCGGCGAGGAGGCGCTCGTTGACCTCGGCGTAGAAGACGCGGTCGGCGTCGGCCTCGCAGACGATGGCGCCCTCGTGGAAGAGCGCCGCCAGGACGCCGGTGGAGCGGAGCAGGGGGTCGCGCATCATGGCGTCGAGCTTCCCCGCCGGGAGGAGCCGCGCGGTGGCGACCCCCCGCCGCCAGGTGAGCCGCACCACGTTGACGCTCTTCCCGCTCTGGACGCACCCCATGAGGAACTCGGGCGAGTGCGTCGACGCCAGGACGTTGGCCCCCCGGCGCGAGGCCAGCTGCGTCAGCCGCTTCCCCAGCTTGCGGGTGAGCGGCGGGTGGAGGAAGGCCTCGGGCTCGTCGACGAGCATGATCCGGTAGTCGGCGCTCATCACCGCGGAGGTGAGGCCGGTGAACGCCCGCACCCCGTCGGAGAGCTCGGCGATGTCGTGCGCCCGCCCGTGGAAGACGTGGGTGCGCTCGTCGTCGCCCTGCTCCTCGTCGTCGTCCATGGGGGCGCGCTCGGCCATGCGGACGCGGAAGAGCTCGCGGTCGGTGCGGTCGATGACGAAGTAGAGCCCCAGCGCGTCGGCGGTGATCTGGCGGATCTGCTCGCGGGCGTCGTCGTCCCTCCAGAGGGCGGCGAGGTGGTGCGCGGGGTGGTCGTCGGGGCGTCCGGCGGCGCGCGGCTGGGTGAGCGACAGCCGCGTCTGCCCGTCGAGGCGGACGGTGAAGAGGGTGAGGACGTCGCGGCAGAGGAGGGCGAAGGCCTCGTCGGTGAGCCGGTCGACGTCGTGGAGGGCCTTGAGGACGGCGTCGAGGTTGATCAGGTGCTCCTCGAGCGGCTCGGCGGCGTCGGTGACGCGGCGCCTGGCGACCTCGCCGGGCGACTTGAGGCGCACGACGCGGGTGTAGCCGGGCGGGGGGGGGTTGCCGGCGTCGGTGACCTGGCGCGAGAGGACCATCTGGGCGACGGCCTCGGGGGCGGGGAGGTCCGGGTCGAGGTCGTCGACGATGAAGCCGACCTCCGCGCCGCCGCTCTCGATGAAGCTCTCGAGCTCGCGCAGCGCCAGGCTCTTCCCCGAGTTGTTCGGACCCACGAAGACCGTCATCGGCCCGGGCGAGAACGCCAGCGGCTCTTCGCCCTCGCCCGCCCCGAAGCGGAGCGTGATCAGTTTCAGCATCGCGTGTGGCGTCTGGGCCCGGCGCGCGCCGCCCGGGGACTGAAGGGGCTCCGGGCGGCGCC
>DATACF010000844.1:0-1558 GCA_036259235.1 Longimicrobium sp.
GGGGCGGCGGCGGGTTCGGAGGCTTCGGAGGGGGCGGCGGGTGGAGCGGCGGCGGCGCCGGCGGCGACTGGTAAACCTGGACGAGGAGTGGGGATGGGGAAAGAGATCGAACGGGCCCGCGCGCTGGCGCGCGACCTCCACGAGGTCTACGGCGACGCGCTGGTGTCGGTGGTGCTCTACGGCTCGGCCGCGCGCGGCGAGTACCGCGAGGGGGTTTCGGACCTCAACGTCCTCGTCCTCCTGGCCGACACGGGCCCCGAGGCGCTCCGGCGCGGCTCGAAGGTGGCGCGCGCCTGGGTGGCCGAGCGCAACCCGCCGCCGCTGCTCCTCTCGGAGCCGGAGTGGCGGGGCTCGGCCGACGTCTTCCCCATCGAGCTCTCCGACATCCGCGACGCCCACGTCGTCCTCCACGGCGCCGACCCCTTCGCGGGGCTCGCCATCGACGCCGCGCACCTCCGGCTCCAGTGCGAGCACGAGCTCAAGGGGAAGCACATCCAGCTCCGGGAACGGTACCTGCTCTCGGCGGGCGAGCCGGCCGAGCTGGAGCAGCTCCTGATGCGGAGCTTCCCCACCTTCCTCGTCCTCTTCCGCACCGTCCTCCGCCTCGAGGGCGAGCCGGGCGCGGGCGACGCCGAGGACGTGGTGCGGCGGACCGCCGCGCGGGTGGGGTTCGACCCCGCGCCCCTCCTGGAGGTGGCGCGGGCGCGGGGCGGCGGGGCGAAGCTGGAGCCGCGGGCGGAGTCGCCCGTGGTGGTGGGATACCTGGACGCGGTCGAGCGCGTGGTGCGCCACGTCGACCGCCTCGCGCACGGGGCGTAGGCCCCCCTGAACGGACGAACGACCTTGAACCTCTCTTCCCGGAGGAGACCGATGCGGTTCCCGAAGACGGTGGCGGTGCTGGCGCTGGGGCTTTCGCTCACGGGGTGCGGCTACAACCGCATCCAGGAGCTCGACGAGCGGGCCGAGCAGGCGCGCTCGAACATCGGCGTGCAGCTGACCGCCCGGAACCAGCTGATCCCCAACCTGGTGGCCACGGTCAAGGGCGCCGCCGAGTTCGAGCGGGGGACCTTCACCGAGGTGGCGCGGGCGCGCGCCGGGCAGCTGGCGGCCGCCGAGCAGCAGCTCAACCAGACGCGCCAGCAGACGCAGGCCGCCGTGGAGAGCGGCGACGTGCAGCAGCTCCAGGCGGCCGACGCGCAGGCGGCGCGCTCCATCGGGACGTACCTCAACATCGCCGTCGAGGCGTACCCGCAACTGCGCGCCACGCAGAACTTCACCGGGCTCCAGGACCAGCTCGCCGAGAGCGAGAACCGCATCGCGGTCGCCCGCCGCGACTACAACGAGAGCGCGCGCGTGTACAACACCTACATCCGCCAGTTCCCCGCCGCCATCACGGCGCGCGTCACCGGCGCCGAGCGCAAGGAGCCGTACGAGGCGCCCGCGGGGTCGGAAGAGGCGCCGAAGGTGGAGTTCGGGAAGTAGCAGCGGCGCCCTCACCCTGGCTCGTCGCTGCGCTCCTCGCCGGTCCCTCCCCCGCGTGCGGGGGAGGGACTTTTTC
>DATACF010000845.1:0-4233 GCA_036259235.1 Longimicrobium sp.
ATCGTTTCCTACGGCGCCCGCAGCCCGGCCCGGCGCGCAGCGGAGGGACACGCCCAAGCCAGCCGTTGCCGTAAGCCGTTGCCGTTGAAGTTGCCGTTGCGGTTCAGAATCCACGCGAAAGAACTCACAGAGCAGAGCGGACATAGAGATGGCGGAGATCCGGAAGGTGGCCGTGGTGGGGGCGGGGACGATGGGGAACGGGATCGTCCACGTCTTCGCGCAGAACGGCTACGACGTGACGATGATCGACGTGCGCGCCGAGGCGCTGGAGGCCGCGCGCGCCACCATCGGCGGGAACATGGACCGCCAGATCAAGAAGGGCGGCCTGACCGAGGAGGAGAAGTCCGCCGCGCTCGGCCGGGTCGCGAGCGCCACCGACCTCTCGGCCGTCGCGGAGTGCGACCTGGTCGTCGAGGCGGCGACGGAGAACGTCGACCTCAAGATGCGGATCTTCGAGGAGCTCGACCGCCACGCCCCCGCCCACGCCATCCTGGCCAGCAACACCTCGTCCATCTCCATCACCGAGATCGCCGCGCGCACGAAGCGCCCGCAGCAGGTGATCGGGATGCACTTCATGAACCCCGTCCCCGTGATGAAGCTCGTCGAGATCATCCGCGGGCTCGCCACCTCCGACGAGACGACGGCGACCGTCGTCGCCGTGTCCGAGGGGCTGGGGAAGACGGTGGCGGAGGCGCAGGACTACCCCGGCTTCGTGTCGAACCGGATCCTGATGCCGATGATCAACGAGGCGGTCTTCTGCCTCATGGAGGGCGTGGCGACGCGCGAGGCGATCGACACGGTGATGAAGCTGGGGATGAACCACCCGATGGGCCCCCTGGCGCTCGCCGACCTGATCGGCCTCGACACCTGCCTCGCCATCATGAACGTCCTCCACGAGGGCCTCGGCGACGACAAGTACCGCCCCTGCCCGCTGCTCAGGAAGTACGTGGCCGCCGGGAAGCTGGGCCGGAAGACGGGCGAGGGCTTCTACCCGTACGCCGCCTGATGGCGACCGCCGCCGGACCTCCGCGCCGCCGCGGAGAGTTCGCGGACGCGGTGGAAGACGGGGTGGGCGTCCGGCTGGGGCGCGACGCGGACGCGGTGGCGTGGCTCGACGCCTACGTGGAGCGGACGCGGACGCGCGCGCTCGACCCCGCGACGGTGGACGGGCAGGTCGAGGGGATCGGCGCCTGGCTGGGCGAGTGCGTCATCGCCGCGTACGGCGGCGCCTGGGCGGAGGTGAACGGGGGGTGGGGCGTGCGCTTCGACGAGCGCAACGCCGCCTTCCCCTTCTCCAAGACCCGCAAGCAGTGGGAGAACGGGGCGGAGGACTCGATCCTCTCCTTCTACGAGATGATCCCGCTGATCTACCGCGACCTCCCGGGTCCGGGCGCGGGCGGCTGACGACGAGGAGCGACCGATGCCCGGCGCCTGTCCCGACTGTGGATTCCCGATGGAGGAAGGCTTCCTGGCCGATCGCGGCGACTACGACGTCACCGCCGCGGGCGAGTGGATCGAGGGCCAGCCCGTGCAGCGCCGCTGGCTGGGGATGAAGGCCGGGCTCGACCTGCGGGGGCGGAGACGCATCCCCGTGCGGGCCCTGCGCTGCAAAGGATGCGGGCTGCTGAAGCTCTACGCCCGCGGGTGAACGGAGAGCCGGACGAGGCGTTGAAGGGCGGGGGAGGACTGCGTAGCGAAGCTACGGGGGACGTGTGGATGTGAGTGGTGCAGTTCTCCCCCCTCTTCTCCCCCGCGAGGGGTTCGGACCGGACGACGGCGACGCGAAACGACGACGGGGAGTGCGCGGAAGGCGGGCAGGCTGTCCCCTGTCCCCTATCCCCTCTCCCCTTGGAGGGATGGTCACGGAATGACGCCGGAACAGCAACAGATCCGGGAGCTGGCGCGCGAGTTCGCCGAGGGCGAGCTCCGGCCGCACGCCGAGGCGTGGGACCGCGAGGCGAAGTTTCCCCGCGAGGTGATCGACAAGCTGGGGTCGCTGGGCTTCCTGGGGATGCTCGTCCCCGAGGAGCTCGACGGGCTGGGGCTCGACACCGCCTCGTACCTGGTGGCGCTGGAGGAGATCGCCCGGGGCGACGCCTCGGTGGCCGTGGCGATGAGCGTCCACAACTCGCTCCCCACGCAGATGATTCTGGCGCACGGGACCGACGCGCAGAAGGAGCGGTGGCTGAAGCCGATGGCCCGCGGCGAGTGGCTGGGCGCCTTCTCGCTCTCGGAGCCCGACGCGGGGACCGACGCGGCCGCCATGACGGCGCAGGCCCGGAAAGTCGACGGCGGGTGGGTGCTGAACGGCGCCAAGGCGTGGGTCACCAACGGCGGCGTGGGCGACGTGGTCGTCGCCATGGTCCGCACCGACACCCCCTCCGACCGCCGGGGCGCCAAGGGGATCGGGGCCTTCATCGTCCCCACCTCCACCGAGGGGTACGTGGTGGGGAAGAAGGAGGACAAGATGGGGCAGCGGGCCTCCGAGACGGTGGGGATCGCCTTCCACGAGATGTTCGTCGCCGACGACCAGCTCCTGGGCGACCCGTCGCAGGGGTTCGTCTACGCCCTCCAGGGGCTCGACAACGGGCGGCTGGGGATCGCGGCGCTGGCCATCGGGGTCGCGCAGGCGGCGCTGGAGCACGCGCTCGTCTACGCGGCCGAGCGGAAGCAGTTCGGGGCGGCGATCCGCGACTTCCAGGGGATGCAGTTCAAGCTGGCCGACATGGCCACCCGCGTGGAGGCGGCGCGGGCGCTCCTCTTCCGCGCGGCCGCGGCCAAGGACGCGGGGGAGAAGGTGTCGCGGCTCTCGAGCATGGCGAAGCTCTACGCCTCGGAGGCCGCGATGTGGGTGACGACGCAGGCGGTCCAGGTCTTCGGGGGCTACGGGTACGTCAAGGAGTACCCGGTGGAGCGGCTCTTCCGCGACGCCAAGGTCACCGAGATCTACGAGGGGACGAGCGAGATCCAGCGGACGGTGATCGCTCGCGAGCTGTACCGGTAGGCCGGCCGCCGGGGAACCGGCCGGCAGCGTGAACCGCCGCCGTTGAAGCGGCGCGGGCGGACCCTCCGCCCTCCGGGCATACATTTAGAACCAGCCAGGACGAACGGCATGGAACTGTTTGAGCTGATCGGGGAGCACGACCACGAGCAGGTGGTCTTCTGCTCCGAGCCTTCGTGCGGGTACAAGGGGATCATCGCCATCCACAACAGCGTGCTCGGCCCGGCGCTCGGGGGGACGCGGTTCTGGCAGTACAACAACGACACCGAGGCGCTCGTCGACGCCCTCCGCCTCTCGCGGGGGATGACGTACAAGGCGGCGGTGGCGGGGCTCAACCTGGGCGGCGGGAAGTCGGTGATCATCGGCGACAACCGGATCACCGACCGCGAGGCCGTCTTCCGCGCGCACGGCCGGGCGGTGGAGACGCTCAAGGGGCGCTACATCACCGCCGAGGACGTCGGCACCTCGGTCGACGACATGGAGTACGTGGCGATGGAGACCGAGCACGTGACCGGCCGCGCCGGCACCTCCGGCGACCCCTCGCCGGTGACGGCCTTCGGCGTCTACCGCGGGATCAAGGCGGCGGCGAAGCACAAGTACGGCTCCGACGACCTCTCGGGGAAGACGGTGACCGTCCAGGGCGTCGGCCACGTGGGGTACTACCTCTGCCAGAACCTGGCGTCGGAGGGCGCGCGCCTGGTGGTGACCGACATCGACGCCGAGCGGGTGCAGAAGGTGGTGCACGACTTCGGCGCCCGCGCGGTGAGCCCCGACGAGATCTACGGCGTCGAGGCCGACATCTACGCCCCGAGCGCGCTGGGGGCGACCGTCAACGACGCCACCATCCCGGCCCTCAAGGTCGCCATCGTGGCCGGCGCGGCGAACAACGTCCTGGCCGAGGAGCGCCACGGCGACGAGCTCCACCGCCGCGGCATCCTCTACGCCCCCGACTACGTGATCAACGCGGGCGGCCTCATCAACGTCTGCGGCGAGCTCCAGGGGTGGTCGCCCGAGCGCTCGATGCGCAAGGCGGGCGACATCTACGGCACCCTCGTGCGCCTCTTCGAGCTGGCCGAGGCCGAGGGGATCCCCACCTACAAGGCGGCCGACCGCCTCGCCGAGCAGCGGATCGACAAGGTCGGGCGGCTGCAGCGGACGTGGGTCTGAGGAACGGAAGTCCTGAGTCCTGAGTCCAAGGGCCCAGTGCCCAGAAAACGGCGAAGGGCCCCCGC